>DATCXY010000363.1:0-1685 GCA_036570585.1 Solimonas sp.
TCGAACGGCAGGTCGAGCAGATTGCCGACCAGATGCGCGGTGATGTTGTAGCGGAAGCGCACGCCCGGTTCGCTGACCGTGCGCCACGTCGACCCCATCCAGTCCAGCGGTTGCCAGCCATCCGCGACGTTCGCTGCCCAGCGTCCGGGGTTGGCTTCGGCCTGCACGACGACATCGACGCCGAGCGCGTCCATGCAACTCATGTAGCTGACGCTCAGGTCTGCGCACGGCGCCAGATCCGCAGGCTTTGCTGCGAAGTCATAGCCGAACTGGAATGCCGGCAGCGAGGTCGCAAAGCCGAGATGGAAACCGGCGAGCTCGATGCCGGCAGCATTCGCACGTGCCGCGTCGCCGGTCGCCGGACCTTCATCGAGACCGAGCACGGTTTTCTCGATGCTGGTCAGCGGCACCTTTTCATTGCGCGACAACAGATTCTTCTCGCCGCGCGGCGCGCTCGCATCGACATCATTCGGTCCCCACAGGAAGGTCGTGTTCGGCACGCGCGCATCGGTGGCGACGTAGACCTCGTCGACGTTTGGCAGATCCGGATCGCGGAACGTGGCGATATCGACGGGATCGCTCGAAGCGCGATAGCGCGCCTGATTGTTCGACGCGACGACGTAGATGCCGTAGTCACGCGCGATGTCGGAGAAGGTCTGGGAAAAGCCGCGCGCGAAGGTGTCGGTCGCGGCCACGAAAACCTGCTTGCGCGGGTCGATCAACGGAAAGCGCGTCTGGTAGGCGAGCACCTGCGGCAGATACGCGGTGTTGAGCAGACCAAGTGCGGCGACGATGCCGAGCGGCACGGCGTCGCCCAGTGGCGCGCCGAGCGGCGTCTGCGCCTGCGCGCGTACCAGCGCGCCACGCGTGCCGGTCGCGATCGTCATCAGGCCGGCGTCCTCATTGAACACCGCCAGCGTCGGCCGGCCGGCTTTCATCACCGGCACCACATGGTCCTCGACCAGGCAGCGCATCTTGGTGCGGAAGCTGTCGTAGCTGACGACGTTGCGGATCTCCTGCTTGTACTGCAGCGCCACCACACGCAGACGCCCGTTGGCGTCGGCATGTCCGGTTTCCGGCGCCCAGCGGGCAGGGCGTAACGCGGCACAGGTTTCCGGGCTCGGACGATCGAAACTGACTGGCGTTGCCGGTGCGCTTGCGGTTTCCGGCTGCGGACACGCCGCGATATCCGGCACGCCATCGGGTGCGGCGCGCGCGATCGTTCGGCCGCGCAGTTGCTGCAGCGCGCATGCCGGGAAGTTGGTGATCATGCCGTCGACGCCGAGCGCCGCGATCGACGCTTGATCCGCGGCCGAGTCGACGGTGAACGGCATCACCATCTTGTTCGCCGCGTGCGCGCTGTCGATGTATGCCTGTCGAAACAGCGGTGCATCGTAGTTCGGCGCACTGATGTCAAAGCCACTGGCAATCACCACCGCAAGATTGGCGAGCGCCGGTTCGAGATTCGCGGACGTGCTGAGAAATTGCGTCTTGAGGCGCGGCTCCATGCGCTTGACGATGCTCAGGCTCAGTGGCCAGAACGACTGCACGACCGCGCTGTCGGCCAGCCCGTACGATTGCAGCATCGGCACCAGCACCGTCGCGATCTTGCCGCCGAGCGGATCGAAGTTTGCTTCGCCCGGAATATTCTTGATCTCGATCGACAGCCGCGGCTGGCAGGGCAG
>DATCXY010000364.1:0-10710 GCA_036570585.1 Solimonas sp.
CGGCTTAGCGCGCGGTCGGAATATCCTTAGAAGTAATCGCGTTCTCTCGGTGATTCGTCCATCCGCATGAGTGCGGGGGCAGGGGTTTTTCCTTAAACTTCGCCGCCCCTGTAGGCCCCACTCATCCAGGATTGCTTCAAATGGTTGCTCTCGCCACCGAGACCGTGCTGTCAGTGCGGCACTGGAACGACACGTTGTTCAGCTTCACGACCACGCGTGATACCGCACTGCGCTTCCGTAACGGCCAGTTCGTCATGATCGGCTTGCAAGTCAACGGCAAGCCGCTGATGCGCGCGTACAGCATCGCCAGCCCGAACTACGAAGAGACGCTGGAGTTCTTCAGCATCAAGGTCGAGAACGGTCCGCTGACCTCCCGTTTGCAGCATCTGAAGGTCGGCGACGAGCTGATCGTCAGCCGCAAACCGACCGGCACGCTCGTCATCGACGACCTCAAGCCGGCCAAGAATCTCTACCTGATCGGCACCGGCACCGGCCTTGCGCCGTTCATGAGCCTGGCGCGCGATCCGGACGTGTTCGAGCGCTTCGAGAAAGTGGTGGTCGTACATGGCGTGCGTCGCGTCAACGATCTCGCGTATCACGACTACATCAGCGAAGAACTGCCGCACCATGAATTCCTCGGCGATATCGTCCGCGACAAGCTGATCTATTACCCGACCGTCACGCGCGAGCCATGGAAGTATCAGGGCCGCGTGACCGATCTGTTCGAAAACGGCAAGCTGTGCCGCGACATCGGTCTGCCGGACCTGAATCCGGAAACCGACCGCGTGATGATCTGCGGTAGCCCGATGCTGTTGACCGACCTCGACGTGATCCTCAAGAAGCGCGGCTTCGAGATCTCGCCGCACATCGGCACACCGGGCGACTACGTGATCGAGCGGGCGTTCGTCGAGAAATAAGCGGCTCGGCTACTGCGCTTGGCATCTCGCAGGCCGGCCTGCTCGCAATACGCACGTACTGACATACGTTCCGCCTGCTGCGCGGTGGCGGCCTGCGACCTGCCTTCGCTCGCGACGCCGATCCGCGCCATTTCGGTTCGACGCGCCATCAAAAGCTGGAGAGAGCCTCGGCGTGCCGGGGCTTTTCCGTTGGTGCCGCTTGCGGTCTGCTCACTTGCCGCGCAGCTCCTTGCGCAGCACCTTGCCGACGTTGGTCTTTGGCAGCTCGTCGATGAAACTGATCAGCTTCGGCAGTTTGTAGCCGGTGAGATGCTGCTGGCAGAACGTGCGCAGATCGGCTTCGGTCAGCGCCGGATCTTTCTTGACGACGAAGATCTTCACGACTTCGCCGGACTTGGCGTCGGGCACGCCGATGCACGCGACTTCGAGCACGCCCGGGTGCTGGGCGACGACGCCTTCGATCTCGTTCGGGTACACGTTGAAGCCGGACACCAGGATCATGTCTTTCTTGCGGTCGACGATCTTCAGATAGCCGCTCGCTTCGAGCACGGCGACGTCGCCGGTTTTCAGCCAGCCGTCCTTGGTGAATACCTTTTCGGTCTCGTCCGGTTTCTGCCAGTAGCCCTGCATGACCTGCGGGCCTTTCACGCACAGTTCGCCCGGCTCGCCCTCTGCGACTTCGCGCTCGTCGTCGTCACGCAGCGAGATCAGCGTCGATGGCATCGGCACGCCGATCGTGCCGTTCCATTCCGGTTTGTCGAGCGGTGCGAAGCTGACGACCGGCGAGCATTCGGTGAGGCCGTAGCCTTCGGTCAGACCGATGCCGGTGACCTGCTTCCAGCGTTCTGCGACGGCCTGCTGCACGGCGGTGCCGCCGCCGACCGCGAGCTTGAGTTTGCTGAAATCGAGCTCGCTGAAGCCGGGCGTGTTGAGCAGACCATTGAACAAGGTGTTGACGCCGCTGATCGCGGTGAAGCCGCTGCTTTTCAGTTCAGCGACGAAGCCTTTCATGTCGCGCGGATTGGTGATCAGCACGTTGCGACAGCCAAGCTTGAGGAACAGCAGGGCGTTCACCACCAGTGCGAAGATGTGATACAGCGGCAGCGCGGTGATGATGACTTCCTTGCCTTCGTCGAGGAACGGACCCATCCAGGCGCTGAGCTGTTCCAGATTGGCGACGACATTGCCGTGCGTGAGTACGGCACCTTTGGACAAGCCGGTGGTGCCGCCGGTGTATTGCAGGAACGCGATGTCGCCGGGCCCCAGTGGCAAACGTGTGTACGGTTGCGTGCGGCCCTTGGCGAGCGCCTCGCGGAGGCTGACGGCGCCGCGGATCTCCCAGGCCGGCACCATCTTCTTGACGCGCTTGACGACCAGATTCGTGATCACGCGTTTCGGCAGCGGCAGCAGATCGCCGACCTGCGTGGTGATGACATGCTTGACGTCGGTCTTGTCGATCACCTGCTGCAGCGTCGAGCAGAAGTTCTCGATGACGACGATCGCCTTGGCGCCGCTGTCGCGCAGCTGATGTTCGAGTTCGCGCGCGGTGTACAGCGGGTTGGCGTTGACGACGACCAGGCCGGCGCGCAGCACGCCGAACAGGGCGACCGGATACTGCAGCAGGTTGGGCATCATCAGCGCGACGCGATCGCTCTGGTGCAGTCCGAGTACGTTCTGCAGATACGACGCGAAATCCTGAGTCAGACGATCGAGCGCGGCGAAGTCCAGATGCTCGCCCATGCATTCGTACGCCGGTGCATTGCCGAATTTCGCGCAGCTGCGCTCCAGTACATCGGCAAGCGACGCGTAGGCGTTCTCATTGATGCGCTGCGGCACGCCCGGCGGATATTCGCTGAACCATGGATACGCGCCTGCCCCTGTTGAACCTGTCATCGCTTCCCCCGTGTCCGCGCGCGCTCGGCGCAAGATCGACTTCGATTATAGGAAGCCGCCTTCAGCTGCGACCTTGGCTCGACAGCCAGTCTCGCAGCGTCGTCGCCTCGTGGCGTTTTTCGAAGTCCGCTTCAGCCTGCTCGATCAACGCACGCGCATGGCCGGCCAACTCGCCGTGTGTTGTCGGCAAGCCATCGCCGGTGCGCGCCAGCATCCACAAACGGCTCAGCGTCACTGAGCCGAGATCAACGGCCGGCACCAGTTGCACGTGCTTGCTGGCGGTTTCGATGAGCAGGCCGTTGAAGATCAGCTGTTCGACGGCACGACGCACGTGTTCGGGTTCGGCCGCGATCGCAAGGCTCAATTCTTCTTCCGTGTAGCCAGGCTTGCCGGCCATGAAGCGCTGGCCGGCAATCGCCATGATCATCAGCGTCAGGTATTCGATCTGGCGGCCGCTGAGCAGTGCCGGTGCGCGATGCGGCTTGAGCTGTTCCGGATGCTGCACGTAGTACGCGAGCTGGCAGCCTATCAGCAGGATCATCCAGCCGACGTAGATCCAGATCAGCAGGAAGATCACGATCGCGAAGCTCGAATAGATCGCGTTGTAATTGGTGGCGCCGGCGACGAACGATGCGAACGCCAGACTGCCGGTCTGCCACAGCGCACCGGCGAACACGCCGCCGATCAGTGCCGCGCGCGGGTTGACGCGCGTGTTCGGCACGAAGCTGTACAGAAACGTGAACACGCCGATGATCAGCAAATAGGGCACCAGCCGGCTGGCCAGCGACAGCAGAAAGCCGAGTGGTTCGTAGTTCGACAGCTCGGTGACCACAGTCGAGTTGAAAATGCTGGCGGTGATACCGACCGCGGCGAACATCAGCACCGGGCCGACCGTCAGCACCGCCAGATAATCGCCAAGGCGCTGATGCAACGGCCGTGGGCGCTCGATCCGCCAGACGAAATTGAAGCTGCTCTCGACTTTCTGGATCAGCGAGATCGCCGACCAGAACAGCAGTGCAACACCGAGGGAGCCGAGCACACCGACCTGTATTTTCTCGATGAAGCCGACCAGCTTTTCGGTCAGCTCCCCGGCCTGCGGCCCGAGCGGCGCGAGAAATTCGCGCAGGAACGGTTCGATCGCATTGTGTGCGCCGAGCGCTTTCAGCACCGAGAACGCCAGCGCCAGCAGCGGCACGATCGACAACAGCGTGGTGTAAACCAGGCTCATCGCGCGCATCGTCAGTTGGCCGTCGATGATGTCGCGGGACAGCACGAAACCATAGCGGGCAGCGCTGACGCTGCGCCGGCGGCGGCCGGCAGGTGTCGCCCAGAGTTGTTCGCGCAGCTTGTGCAGATAGCGTTTCATGGCGCGAGCATACAAGTCCGTGTCGGAATCGGGCCACGCGCGGCCGAATGACCGTTGGTCGGCTGGCTGAAAAATGCGATTGACAGCATGGCCGAAGTCGCTATGCTGTGCTGCAACATTGTTGCGTTGCAACATGAATTTGCGGCACCAGTTTCTTTCTTGTCTATTGGAGTGTGGAAATGAGCGTTGAAGCGATTGTGAGCGATGTGAAGACCCGCGCCGATGTGGTGGTGACGCGCGGCCAGGA
This sequence comes from Solimonas sp., assembly GCA_036570585.1. Taxonomy (GTDB): domain Bacteria; phylum Pseudomonadota; class Gammaproteobacteria; order Nevskiales; family Nevskiaceae; genus Solimonas. The sequence goes on from DATCXY010000364.1 coordinate 4,424, forward strand.
AGCGTTCGAAGCCGGCGTCGAGACGCTGGTTGCCGCGAACACGATCGTCATCGATGGCGTCCAGGAACTGGTGCAGACCAATGTCGGCGCCGGCAAGGAACTCGCCACGCTTGTGCAGGCCAGCGTCAACAAGGCCAAGGTTGATGGTCTGAAAGCGGTTGCTGCCAACCCGATCGCCTATCTGCCGGAAGGCAAGAACACGGTCGTGACCGCGTACAGCGACTCGATCAAGGTCGTCAGCAAGACCGGCGGCGAGCTCGCCAAGACCCTGAAGTCTGGCGTCGAAACCATCACCGCCAAGATCCAGGGCCAGGCCCCGGTTGTCGCCAAGGCGAAGAAGACCGCCAAGAAGACGGTTGCCAAGGCTCGCAAGACCACCAGGAAGGTTGCTGCGTAACACGATGCCGGCGCATCTGCGCCGAAATCAGCCGCCGCTTCGACGCGGCGGCATCAAAAGGGGCCGGAGCAATCCGGCCCCTTTTGCTTGCGCGTAACGTCTGCACGGATTTCCCGAAATGCGATCATTGATACGATCAATATCGTATTTTTTGCATTCTGATCCAGCGGCCTCTAGATTGGCCACACACAGGCGATCAGACATGCGACGGACAGCAAAAACTTCGAGCAGTTGGGCCAGTGCGATCGAGCGCGGTGACAAGCCGGCGTATCTGGCCATCGCCGACGCCATCGCCGCCGACATCGACACCGGCGCGCTGACGGCAAATCAGCGGCTGCCCACGTTGCGTGTATTGGCGCGCGAGCTGGATCTCAATTTCACGACGGTCGCACGCGCCTATGCCGAGGCGCGACGTCGCGGCCTGATCGACGCGCGTCCGCGCATCGGCACGGTCGTGCGCGGTGTCGCTGCGGACGTTCCGCTGGCTGCGAACATCGACATGACGATGAATATGCCACCGGAACCGCGCGAGCCGGCGCTGCTGGCGCGGCTCGAACAGGGCTTGTTCGCGGGCCTGCGCGGCGGTGATCCGTACGCAACACTGCGCTATCAGGAATTCGGCGGTTCGGTGCGCGACCGCGATGCCGGCGCGCAGTGGCTGGCGCCATCGCTGCCCGGCGTTGATGGCCGGCAGGTGCTCGCTTGTCCCGGGATGCAGGGTGCGCTGCTCGCGCTGTTCGCGGTATTGGCGGCGCCGGGCGAGACGATCGCTTGCGAGGCCATCACATATCCCGGGATTCAAGGCATCGCGGCCCAGCTCGGCATCCGGCTCGCGGGCTTGCCGCTGGACCATGAAGGTCTTGAGGCGCAGGCGTTCGAGGCGCTGTGTGTCGCGCGCCAGCCCAAAGCGCTGTACTGCAATCCGACGTTGAACAATCCGACCACGTTGACCTGGTCGCGACAACGCCGCGCGACGATCGCCGCGATCGCGCAGCGATACGGCGTGATGATCATTGAGGACGACGCCTACGCGCGGCTGCCGACGACGCCGGTCGCGTCGCTGGCGAGTCTGGCGCCGGAGCGCACGTTCTATCTCAGCGGGCTGGCGAAATGCATGGGCGCGGGCTTGCGCATCGCGTATCTGGTGCCACCGAGCCAGCGCTACGCTGCGCGCGTCGCCGCCGCGCTGCGCACGATGGCGGTGATGGCCCCGGCTCCTTCGCTCGCGATCGCGACACGCTGGATCGGCGACGGCACCGCCGAGGCGATCTTGCAGGCGGTACGCGGCGAATCGCACCAACGTCAGCGACTCGCCGCACGTATCCTGCGTCGCGCCGAATACGCCGCGCATCCGGATGGTTTCCATCTGTGGCTGAAGGTGCCCGAGCCGTGGTCGCGCGCCGGCTTTACCGAATACCTGCGCGCGAGCGGCATCGGGGTCGTCGCGTCGGACGCGTTCGTGGTCGGGATCCAGGCGCCAGAGGCCGTGCGCATCTGTCTCGGCGGGCCGATGAGCCGCGTCGAATGCGGGCATTGGCTGGAAATCATCGAAGACACCGTGGGGCAGATGCCCGCGCTGACTTCGCGGGTCATGTGAGGACGAAGCAATGGACGACAATGAAGTGGCAGCGAGCCAGCGTTCGGTGGGTGTGCTCGCGACGATCGGCAGTGTGCTCGCGGCGATGTTCGGCGTGCAGAGTTCGCGTGTGCGCCGTCGCGACTTCACGCATGGCAATCCGGTGTTGTTCATCGGCGTCGGTGTGGCGATGACCGCGACTTTCGTCCTGACACTGGTGTTCATCGTCCGCGCGCTTGTCGCGCATGCTGCGGCATGAACGCCCGTTCGATGCGCATGTTGCTCGCCGCCGCGGTGTCGCTGTGCGCGGTGCAGCCGGCGCTGGCCATGACGCCGGACAGCGAGCCGCTCGACTCGACGCACCAGCGCGTGCTGCCCTGCATGGCCTGCCACGGCGATCAGGGTCGCGCCACCAACGATGGTTACTATCCGCGCATTGCCGGCAAGCCGGCCGGCTATCTGTACAACCAGTTGCTGAACTTCCGCGATGGCCGCCGTCAGTACCCGATGATGACGTACATGGTCGAGCGCCAGAGCGACGCGTATCTGAAGGAAATGGCCGACTACTTTGCCGCGCGCCATGTCCCGTATCCGCCACCACAAAAACCGAAGACGACGGCCGACATTCTTGAGCGCGGTCGCACGCTGGTGAATGACGGCGATGCCGCGCTCGACGTGCCGGCGTGTCGCGCCTGTCATGGCGAGCAGTTGACCGGCGTGCAGCCGGCGACGCCTGGCCTGCTCGGGCTTTCGCACGATTACCTGATCGGGCAGCTCGGTGCGTGGCGTACCGGCGGCCGTCATGCGCAGGCGCCGGACTGCATGGGCCAGATCGTCCAGCGCCTGACGCCGGCGGATCTGTATGCCGTGACGGACTGGCTGTCGTCGCAGCCGCTGCCGGAAGATCCGCTGCCAGCCGAGGGGCTGCCCGCACATCTGCCGATCGCCTGCGGCAGTGTGCCGGCGATGGAGACGCAGCCATGAAGCGCATCGTCTGGATTGCGGTCGCGCTCGTCGTCGTGTTGCTGGCCGCGGTCTCGGTCGTTTGGCTGATGCCTGTCGACCACCAGACCGGCGATGCCCCGCAACTGTCGGTGGCCGCCGATGGCGACGTACTCACACGCGGCGCGGCGCTGGTTGCACTCGGCGACTGCCGTGCGTGCCATACCGCGCGTGGCGGCGCCGCGTTCGCCGGTGGTCGCGGCACGCCGACGCCGTTCGGAATCTTCTATGCGCCGAACATCACGCCCGATGCCGAAACCGGCATCGGCCGCTGGAGCGCAGACGACTTCTGGCACGCCGTGCATGATGGCCGCTCGAAGGACGGCACGCTGCTCTATCCGACATTCCCGTACACCAACTTCACCAAGATCAGCCGCGCCGATGTTGATGCGATGTACGCCTATCTGCGCCAGCAGGCACCGATCCATCAGCCGAATCGGCCGCACGAGCTGAAGTTTCCATACCAGTACCGCGTGCTGCTGCGCGGCTGGCGGCTGCTGTTCTTCCGCCCCGGCGTCTATCAGTCCGATGCGACGCACGATGCGCAATGGAACCGGGGCGCGTATCTGGTGCAGGGCGTCGGCCATTGCAGCGCCTGCCACGAAGCGCGCAACGCGCTCGGTGCGATCCAGTCGAAGAGCAATCCGGCTGGTGGTCTGGTGCTGAACTGGTACGCGCCGGCACTGACGTCGCCGGTCGAAGCCGGCGTGCAGCATTGGCCGGAGGACGAGATCGTCGCGCTGCTGAAAGCCGGCGTTGCGCCGCACGGCTCGGCAACCGGGCCGATGGCCGAAGTTGTCTACGAGAGCCTGCAGCACGCCGATCCTGCGGACCTGCATGCGATGGCGGTGTACCTGAAATCGCTGCCGGCGTCGGAGCCGCCACACGCCAGTCGTCGCATGCGGGTGTCGGTGCGTGAGGCGGCGCTGATGCAGAAGCGCGGTGCCGACATCTACGGCGAGCACTGCGCGCAATGCCACGGCGACAACGGTGAGGGCCGCGCGCCCGCGGCGCCGGCGCTGGCCGGCAATCGTGCGGTGACGATGACATCGCCGGTCAATCCGATCCGCCTGATGTTGTTCGGGGGCTACACGCCCGGCACGGTCGGCAATCCGCGGCCATTCGGCATGCCGCCGTTTTCGCAATCATTGAGCGACCAGCAGATCGCCGACGTGCTGACGTACGTGCGCTCGTCATGGGGCAATGAGGCCCAGCCGGTGACCGTCATCGACGTCACGCGCAATCGCGCCGGACCGCTGTGGTGAACAAGCCGGCGCGACACTGAAGCGCGCCGGCGGCCGGACCTTTTATTGCGCGCCGCCGTCGTCGACGCGCTTGCTCGCGGCCTTGCGCCGCGGCTTGCGTTTCTTCGGCGCGGCCGGGACATCGTCCGCAATATCGATGTTGCCGTCTGGATCCGTGCGCAGTCGTGCGGCAAAGCGCTTCCACGCCGGCGTCTTGCGCAGCACGTCGAAGTTGCTCTTCACGAACTGCGAAGGATCAAACTCGGTGGCGGCGCCGACCTTGTCGCGCAGAAACGCGACCACGTCTTCCTGCAGCCCGGCAACATCGGGCAGGCCGAGAAAGCGGCGCAGTTCTTCCGGCCGCACGTCGATTTCGATCTTGATCTGCATGGCGCCGACTCCTACGCGTGACCGTGCGACGCGACGACGAACAGGCCGATTACGCAACCGATGCCGACGAGCCATGCCAGCGAGCGCAGCGTCGGCTTGTTGACGACGTAGAGCACGCCGTAAACCAGCCGCGCGGCGATGAAGATCAGTGCCAGCTTGTCGGCGGTGGCGTTCGGGCCGGCGGCGATCTGCGCAATGATCACCGCCGCTGCGAATGCCGGGAACGCCTCGAACGAATTCAACTGTGCCCAGTGTGCGCGCTTGCGCCAGCCGGTCGACTGCTCGAAGTAATCACGCGGCGCGGCGTTGTCGAAGCGCTTGCTGGCCTTGGCCAGACCGGTGAACAGAAATGGCAGCAAGGCTGCCACCAGCACGCACCAAAGAGCTGTCGTCATTGTTCGATCCCCGCGTGATTGGAGAATCGAGCATAGCAGCACGCTGCCACGACGCCTTGGCGGGGGCGCCAGCCGGCGTCGGTTCAGAAGCTGTGCGCGTGCCAGAACTCGACGACACCACCCATCATCATCTCGACGGCGATCGTCACCAGCAGCAGGCCCATCAGCCGTTCGACCGCGGTCAGGCCGCGGGTACCGAGCAGGTTTCGCAACATCGTACTGGCGAGCATGATCGGCAGGCACAGCACCCAGGCCGCGAACACCGCGCCGATCCAGGTCAGCCAGCGCGACGGCTCGCGACTCATCATCAGCAGCACGGTCGCAAGCGCCGAAGGGCCGGCGACGTAGGGAATCGCCAGCGGCACCAGAAAGGGTTCACTGACCGTCGCCTCTTCTTCAAGCGAGTGTTCGCGCGACGGAAAGATCATCCGCAACGCGATCAGCATCAGGATCACGCCACCGGCCACGGTCAGCGCCGGCTGCGACAGCCCGAGCAGCCGCAGCATGTGACCGCCACCGAGCAGAAACACGACCAGGATCGCCAGCGCAAAGAACATCTCGCGCAGAATTACCTGGCGGTGTCGTTCCACCGGCACATGCTTGAGCGCCGACAAGAACAGCGGCACGTTGCCGAGCGGGTCCATGACCAGAAACAGCAGGACGACGGCGGACAGGAAAGTCATGGTGGCGATGGTAAGCGTGAACGCGCCGCCTCGATACGGGTGGAAAGCCTCAGTCCGAGCTCGTTCATTGCCGCGGAAGCTGTCATACGCCACGACCGTCATTGCGAGGAGGCCGAAGGGCCGACGAAGCAATCCAGTCCCGTGGCCCGATCAGGCCACCAGCCCGACGAACAGCCTCAGCTGCCCGTCAGCAACCGCTGCGCTTCGCGATACTTGGCGGCGCTTTTCTCGATGATCTCCGCCGGCAGTTCCGGCCCCGGCGCCTTCTTGTTCCAGTCCAGCGTCTCCAGATAGTCGCGGACGAACTGTTTGTCGAAGCTCGGCGGGCTGATGCCGGGGCGATACGTGTCGGCCGGCCAGAAGCGTGACGAATCCGGCGTCAGCGCTTCGTCGATCAGATGCAGCGTGCCGTGATCATCGACGCCGAACTCGAACTTGGTGTCGGCAATGATGATGCCGCGCGCGCGCGCGTATTCGGACGCCTGCGCATAGATCGTCAGCGTCGCGTCGCGGACCTGCTTCGCCAGATCGGCGCCGATGCGCTTCTCGACTTCGACGTAGCTGATGTTCTCGTCGTGCTGGCCAACCGGCGCCTTGTCG
>DATCXY010000365.1:0-23129 GCA_036570585.1 Solimonas sp.
TGCTGATGCTCGGCTACATGAACGCCGAAGCCTTGAAGAAGACCATTCTCACCGGCGAAGCACACTACTTCTCACGTTCGCGTCAGGTCATCTGGCACAAGGGTGCGACCTCGGGGCTGGTGCAGAAGCTCGTCGAACTGCGGATCGACGACGACCAGGACGCTGTCTGGCTGAAGGTCGACGTGATCGGCGATGCCAGCTGCCATGTCGGCTATCGCTCATGCTTCTATCGCTCGGTGCCGACCGGCGACGGCAACGAAGTTCGCGAGCTGAACTTCGAAGAGTCGGAAAAGACGTTTGATCCGAAGGAAGTTTACGGCGACGCGCCGAATCCGACCAAGCTGTAAGACTGTTTTCAGTCATCAGCCGCCGCACTGCAGCCACGCTCGAACGGCTCCGCCTCGCGCTTCCAATACGGATCATCAGTGAGCGCGGCATTCCAGAAATGTCGCCCTTGGTCACGCCATGGACGCACCGCCAGGGCCTGTCGCTCACCGTCGATCATGATCGCGCCGCGTTCACCGGTCATCAGCAGACGTGCATGCGCACCGCAGTCCGCGTAGCGCGCCACGACTTCCGGACGCGGATGATGAAAACGGTTATGCCAGCCGGCCGGAAAGATCACGAGCTGCGGCGCGACGGCAGCAACAAAATCGGCAGTCGATGAGGTCTTGCTGCCGTGATGCGGTGCGATCATCACATCGGCCTTCAACTCATTTTCATGTACGTGCAACAGGCGCGCCTCGGCCTGCCGTTCGATATCGCCGGGCAGCAGCACCGAGAACGGACCGTCGATCTTCAACACGCAGGAGCCGTTGTTGTCTGACCAGCCACTGCCATCCGGATGCAAGATCGTGAAGCGCACACCATCCCACTGCCATTTCATGCCGTCGCGACAAGGCAACGCCTGCGCGGTGCCGAGTTCGCGGCGTACCTGCAAGAGCTGCCGCACCGCCGGCACACCACCAGCATGATCGTTGTCGGTATGCGACAGCATCAGTAGATCGATCGTGCGCAGACCACGGCTCAGCGCAAACGGCGCGACCACCGAGCGGCCGGCATCAAAGCCTTCATCGTAGGCGGGCCCGGCATCGAACAGCAGGCTGTGGTGCGCGGTGCGCACCAACACCGCCAGCCCCTGTCCCACATCGAGCACCGATACTTCGAGACCGCCGCGCGGCGTATGTGCCGGCGGCCACAGCAATGGCAGCAGACAGAGCGCGCCGGCCGTGCGCAGCGGCAGACCGGCTGGCGCGAACAGCAGCAGACAACCGATCACCGCCAGCGCCAGCGCCGCCGCGGGCGGCGCATCCGGCAGCCAGGCCATCGGCCAGTGCACGGCGATCCACTGCAAGGCATGCAACAGCCATTCAAGCACCGTCGCCGTCCACGGCAGCAACAGTGCCGCCGCGCTGTTCGACACCACGCTGGCCAGCATCACCAGCAATACCGCCGGTGTCAGCAACGCGAACAGTGGTACCGCGAGCAGATTGACGAACGGTGCTGCCCACGCAAGACCCTGGAAGTAGAACAAGGTCAGCGGCGCGAGCACGAGACTGAGGAACAGCTGCACGCGGATTGCTGCGCGCCATGCAGCTTCGGCGCGATAGCGGGACGATGCGATGTAAGAGATCGCCAGCACCGCACCGAACGACAGCCACAGGCCGGGCGCCATTACCGCGAACGGATCGACGACCACAATCGCCAGCCATGCCAGCGCCAGCGCATGGCCGGCCTGAGCGAGCCGGTTCATCAGCCCCGCCGCGAGCAGGGCCAGCAGCATGAACAGGGCGCGCGCGACCGGCGGCTCGAAGCCGGCCAGCAGCGCGTAGAACGTCGCCAGCAACGCCGAGCCGATCAATGCGAAGCGCTGCGCCGGCAGCCACAACGTCGCGCGCGGCCAACACGACCAGCCCCAGCGCAGTACAAAAAAAGCGAAGCCGGCGACCAGTGCCAGATTAAAGCCGGAGATCGCGATCAGGTGCGTGGTGCCGGTGCGACGGAACGCATCCCAATCGGCATCGCGCAAGTCGGAGGTCGCGCCGATCGTCAGCGCCTTCAACAGCGCGCCGCCCGGTCGCAGGCCCAGCACCTGATCGACCTGTGTCGCCCAGGCCTGCCGCAGCTTGAGTACCGTGGCGCCGGACGCGATGCCGCAGGGCTCGGCATCGCGCACGCTTGCCGTCGCGCCGATGTGCTGACGAAACAGCCAGCCTTCGTAATCGAAACCGCCGGGATCGAGTGAACCATGGGGCGCACGCAGCCGCAACAGGAAACGCCAGCACTGTCCGCCTTCGAGCGCCACATCACTGCGATACCAGGACACGCGGATTTTCTGCGGCACCGCCTTGGCATCGGCGCCCTGCGGCACGAAGCTGAAACGCCAGGTCCGCGTGCCGTCATGCGCATCGGCGTAGCGATCGACACTGCGCTCAGGCAGCGACGTGATGCGGCCCTGCACCCAGAGCTCTTCGTTGAAGCGCGATTCCGGCCATTGCACATCAAGCTGCTGCTGCGCGCGCCAGCCGGTCAGCGACATGCCGAATACCGCTGCGAGCAGCACATAACGCCAGCGCCACGGCCAGAGCACGGCGGCGAACAGCGGCAACAAAACGAGAATCGAAGGCAACACCGGCAGGGCGTGCACCAGCAGCACGCCCGCCGTGAATCCGGCGGCTAGGAGCCGGAGGTCTGGATCAGGCGCCCGCCGTCCAGCGTCCATATGCGATCCATGCGACTCGCCAGATGCAGATCGTGCGTCACCACGACGAGGCTGGTGTCGAGTTCCTGATTGAGCTCGATCATCTGATCGAACACGCGTTCGGCAGTCCTGGTATCGAGATTGCCGGTCGGCTCGTCGGCAAGCACGCAGGCCGGCTTGGTCACCAGCGCACGCGCCACCGCCGCACGCTGGCGTTCACCACCGGACAGCTCGCCCGGCTTGTGCTGCAGACGCTCGCCAAGCCCGACGCGTGACAGCAGTTCGCTGGCCTGCGCCTCCGCTTGGGCGGCCGGCATCCGCCGGATCAGCAGCGGCATCGCGACGTTTTCCAGCGCGGTGAATTCCGGCAGCAGATGATGGAACTGATAGACGAAGCCGAGTGCGCGATTGCGCAAGCGGCCGCGCGCGGTATCGGACAGTGTCGACATGTTCTCGTCGCCGATCCAGACCTCGCCGGCGCTCGGTGAATCGAGTCCGCCGAGGCAGTGCAGCAAGGTCGACTTGCCGGTGCCGCTGGCGCCGACGATCGCGACCCGCTCGCCGCGCGCGACCGCGAAGTCGATGTCCTTGAGCACGGCGAGCCGCAGACGGCCATCGTCGAAAGTTTTGCCGAGACCGACGGCGCGAATGATGGGTGTCGTCATATTGCTGATGGATGAAGATTCATCTGGAGATCGCGCCTCTCGCGACGCGACGCCCGCCGCTTCGCGGAGTCCCTCCATGCCGCCCGGGACGCTACTCATAGCGCAGCGCCTCCGCCGGCGAGACGCGCGACGCGCGCCACGCGGGATACAGCGTCGACAGCAGACCGAGCGCCAATGACAAGCCACCGATGCGGATCACATCCGACATCTTCAGCTGCGACGGCAAGTCGCTGATGTAGTAGACGTCGGGCGCAAGGAACTGGTGGTGCGTCAGCTGTTCGAGGATCGGCACCAAGGTCTCGATATTGAGCGCCAGACAGACACCGCCGAGTACACCCAGCGCGGTACCGACAATGCCGATGATCGAGCCCTGCACCATGAAGATCGCCATGATCGAACGCGGCGTCGCGCCGAGCGTGCGCAGGATCGCGATGTCGGCCTGCTTGTCCTGAACCACCATCACCAGTGTCGAGACGATGTTGAACGCGGCGACGCCGACGATCAGCGACAGGATGATGAACATCACCATCTTCTCGGTCGCCACCGCGCGGAAGAAGTTGGCGTGGCTGCGCGTCCAGTCGGAGATGTAGTAGATGCCGGGTAACTGGTTGGCGAGTTCGCGCGACACGCGCGGCGCGGCAAACATGTCGTACAGCTTGAGGCGCACGCCGCTGACGGTGTCGCCCATGCGCAGCAGCGCCTGCGCGTCATGCAGGTTGATCAGCACCAGGCCGCGGTCGTATTCGTACATGCCGATGCGGAAGATGCCGCTGACCGTGAAGCGCCGGAAGCGTGGCAACAGGCCGGCCGGTGTCACCGACGCCTGCGGCACCATCAGATCGATCTTGTCGCCGATCGTGACCCCAAGCGATTCCGCCAGTTCGTTGCCGATCACGATGTTGTAGGTGCCGGCCTTCAGCGAATCGAAACTGCCGGCCTTGATGTGCGCATCGATGTCGGAGACCTTGTTCTCTTCTTCCGGCAGCACGCCGCGCAGCATGGTGCCGGACAGGTCGGTGCCGACCTTGACCATGCCCTCGCCTTCGACATACGGCGCCAGCCCCTCGATCGCCTTGTTCTGCGCGGCGAGCCTGGCGACGCTCGGCCAGTCCTCGAGCCCGCCGCGATACGCGGAGATCGTCGCGTGCGAGGCCATGCCGAGGATGCGCACGCGCAACTCGCGCTCGAAGCCGTTCATCACCGACAGCACCGTGATCAACGCAGTGACGCCGACCGCGATGCCGATCATCGACGCGGCGGAAATAAAGGAAATGAAGTGATTGCGGCGCTTGGCGCGCGTGTAGCGCAGGCCGGCGAACAGCTCGTAGGGGTTACGCATAGGTGCGGCATTGGACCATACGGCCGGCGTTCGGTGCCACTGCCGCGCCTGCGTCCCGGCAAAAAATACGCGTGATGTCACCAAACCGTCACCGGATCGCAAACCGCCGCCACTACGGTGCTCGCGTCTTCCCGACGCCACCTCGCGTGTGCGTCGCCGGCAGCGATCACATCTGCAACCTCAGGGAGCTTTTCATGCAGCAGCGACAATTGCGCCAAATCGGCACCCATCTGATGACCGCCTGCGCCGTCGTCGGCGGGTTCGCCCTCGCCGCCTGCGGCGACAACAACGGCCACAGCAATGACGGCAGCGGCGCCAATGGCACCAGCTTCGCGCCGATCGACGCGGCCAGCACCGATGCCGCCAAGCGTGCGGTCATCGGCACCGATTTCGCGACCATTGCCGGCAAGACCCGCGAAACCGGCTATGTCACGATCCTGCGTTCGGGCGAACGGCGCGGCAGCAGCGCCGACCTCAACACCTTCGGCCAGATCGTCGACGACAGCAACACGCCGATCCTCAAGGCCGACGGTTCGACGACGATCGCCGACTCCAACGATTTCTCGTCGATCCTCAAGGTCGGCGGCAAGCTCTACGCGGTCTCGCAGTTCGAGAGCCAGCCGGGCGCGATGTATCTGACGACGCTGTCGCAGGACGGCGAAACCGGCAAGCTGAGCGCCACCGACACGCAGGCGATCGACCTGTCCGCCATCAATGGCATCTGGAATCCCTGCGCCGGTTCGGTCACGCCCTGGGAAACCCATCTCGGCTCGGAAGAGTACGAACCGGACGCGAAGAAAGGCGTCGGCAGCGCATCGAGCATGGCGTCGTTCTTCGGCGGCGGCTCGGTGCTCGATGGCGATGCCAGCAAGGTCAACCCGTACTTCTGGGGCTTCCCGGTCGAGATTTCCGTCAGCGACGCCGGTGCGGCGACCGCCACCAAGCATTACTCGATGGGCCGCTTCGCGCACGAGCTGTCATACGTGATGCCGGACAGGAAGACGGTCTATGAAACGGATGACGGCACCAACGTCGGCTTCTACCGCTATGCCGCCGATACCGCGTCCGACCTTAGCGCCGGCACCCTGTACGCGATGAAGTGGACGCAGACCAGCGAGGCGGGCGCATCCGACCTCGGCACCGCGGATATCTCGTGGATCGAACTCGGCCACGCCAGCGACAGCGAGATCAAGACGCTGATCGATGCCGAGCCGGCGTTCGCCGACATCTTCGAACTCGGCACCGCCACCGGCGGCGCGTGCGCTGACGGTTTCAAGTCGGTCAACACCAACGGCGCCGGCCAGGAATGCCTGAAGCTGAAGACCGGCCAGGAAAAAGCCGCGGCGTTTCTCGAAACGCGTCGCTACGCCGCCTATCTCGGCGCAACCACCGAACTACGCAAGGAAGAAGGCGTGAGCTTCGATCCGGACGGCAAGAAGCTCTATGTCGCGTACAGCGAAATCAACAGCGGCATGGAAGACAACAAGAAGGCCGGCGTCGCCAATACCGGCAATGACATCGGCGGCCCGAACGACATCAAGCTGCGCTACAACCAGTGCGGCGGCATCTATGCCTACGACGTCGATGCGAACTTCGTCGCGACCAGGGCGACTGGCATTCTCAGCGGCCGCATGACTACCAAGCGCGATCCGGACAAGACCGATCCGGCGACGATCGATGCGTATCCGGATGACAGCCCGTTCGTCAACAACAGCTGCGACGTCGACCGCATAGCCAACCCGGACAACATCAGCTTCATGGCCGGACAGAAGACACTGCTGATCGGCGAAGACTCCGGCGACGAGCACCAGAACGATGCGATCTGGGCGTACAACGTCGAATCCGGGGAACTGACGCGCATCGCCTCGACGCCGTACGGCGCGGAAACGACCTCGCTGTACTACTACCCGAACGTCAATGACTTCGGCTACATCATGGCTGTCATCCAGCATCCATACGGCGAAAGCGACAGTGACAAGGTTTCGGCCAGCAGCGCGGAACGTCGCTCGTACTTCGGCTACCTCGGCTCATTGCCGGCACACCTGTAAGCACGATCGCCTTCATCCCGCGACACCGGTTCCGGCGCGGTAACGCGCCGGAACTTTTTTGTCTCCCCGGCCGGTCATTTCATCATGCGGATTGTCTTTTTCGTTGCGCCGACGATGTTCGTCGTTCTCTCGCTGGCCGCCTGCACCCGCAGCAGCGATGACAGCGGTGTCGACCTGCGCCAACCGGTCAAGAACGACATCGCCAATATCCCGCCGCAATGCTTCACGCGTACCGAGGACGCCGGCGGTCGTGTCCAGAATCCCTGCTACGTCTGCCACGCCGATGCCGACGAGCCGAACTACCAGAGCCAGCCGGAAAACCAGCTCTCGTACGCATTTCCGCTGCTGCGCTCGGCGGAAAAAGTCCGTAACGACTGGAAGAATTTTTTCGTCGATCGCCGTCCGGCGATCGCGGCCACCGCCGACGACGAGATACTGCGTTACGTGCGCCGCGACAACTACCGTGACGCGCGCGGACGAATCGAACTGACGCAAAGGCTGCAGCGCGTGCCGAAGCGCTGGGACGTCAACGGCAATGGCAAATGGGACGGCTACCGCCCCGACGCCGCGTTCAACTTCGATGCCGAAGGCTTCGATCACGCCGCCGATGGCACGCTCACCGGCTGGCGGGCATTTGCCTACGTGCCCTTCCCCGGTGCGTTCATGCCGACCAACGGTTCTTTCGACGACGTGCTGGTGCGCCTGCCCGCCGCATTCCGCGAACGCGACGACGGCACGCCGGATCTGCAGGTCTACAAAACCAATCTCGCGATCACCGAAGCACTGGTGCGCCGCCAGAACGTGCCGATCGCAGCAACCGACGAGCGCGCGCTGGACAGCGACCTCGACCGCGACGGCCAGCTCGGCACCGCGACGCGCATCGCTTACGACTGGGCGCCCGTCGAAAAGCGCGAGATGCATTACGTCGGTCGCGCCCGCCGCGAGCAAGACGCCGGTCGCGTGCATGCCGCCGCCGGCCTGTTTCCGGAAGGCACTGAATTCCTGCACAGCGTCCGCTACCTCGACATTGCCGTCGACGGCACCGCCGCACCATCGGCACGCATGAAGGAGCTGCGCTACTCGCGCAAGGAACACTGGGAGAATTACTCGGATCTGCGCCAGATGGCGCTGGCCGAAGGCAAGGAAGCCGCGCTGTCACCGGACCGGCCGGAGCAATATCTCGGCGACGCGGAACGCGGCATCGCCAGCAAGCTCGGCTGGGTCTATCAGGGCTTCATCGAGGACCAGCGTGGCCGGCTGCGCCCGCAGACGCAGGAAGAATCGCAGTTCTGCGTCGGTTGCCACGGCGGTCTGTCGGCCACCGACGACGGTGTGTTTTCATTCTCGCGCAAGCTCGGCGGTGGCCGCGCCCATGGCTGGTATCACTGGGGCGACAAACCGTTCCAGCAGATGCGCGATCCACAACGTCGCGACGGCAAGCCGGAGTTCGCGACCTATCTGCTGAACAACATGGCCGGTGACGAGTACCGCGCCAACGACGAGTTGCGTGCCCGCTTCTTCGATGCGCAAGGCCAGCCGCGCGATGAGGCCTTCGAGCAGCTCAAGACCGACCTGTCGACGCTGATGCTGCCGTCGCGCGAACGTGCGCTGGCGCTCGACAAGGCCTATCTCGCGATCGTTCGCGAGCAGTCGTTCACCGCCGGCCGCGACGCGATCCTGCGGCCTGCCCGGCACGTCTGGGATGCCGTCGAGCAGGACGCGCCCACCGGTATCACCACGCCATTACCGGCACCACGCCTGAGCATCGACTGACGCCATCTTTGCGCACAGGAATTGTCGACGGCGCGGCAACGCCTGAACCGGAGCTTGATGAACCCCGCGCCGAATCCGGCCTCTAAAGTACAGAAGGAAACTTCCTTCGATCACATGGAGGTGTGGCCATGAGCGAGCTCAAGCGTCAGGAAGACGCCAACCAGATTTCGGAGGCCGGCATGTTTTACCCGACCGGCTATATCGTCGCCGGCTTTGCCGATTCGGCAAGCGCCAAGGAGGCGCAGGCGAGCCTGCAACGCCAAGGCTTCGGCAACGAAGACCTGAAATACGTATCGGCGGCGGAAATGGCGCACGAAGCGGCCAGGAATCTGGAACATCCATCGTTCTTTGCCTCGACCGGCTCCAGCATGCCGACGCGACAGAAGCAGTTGGAACTGGCGCGGGATGGCCATGATTTCGTGCTGATTCATGCGCCGAGTACAGCGGACGAAAAGCGCGCGTTGCAGGCGCTGGCAGCAACACCGCCGCGTTACGCAATCAAGTACAAGCGCCTGATCATTGAGAACCTGATGCAGGACATTCCGGCGCCACCTTCGCAGAGTCAGGCCTCGCGCGTCGCCTGAGGTTTCCGGCTCACGACAAAAGCCGCCGCGACCATCGTCGCGGCGGCTGCCGGTTTATGGCGCCTGCGGAACCTCGAACGGTCGCAGATCGAATACCAGCACCTCGGCGTCCTTGCCGTTGGCAAAGCGCAGTGCAGTGGTCTCACGCACGCGCGCACCATCACCGGCATTCAGCGTCTCGCCATTGAGCTCGATCCGTCCGCGCGCGACATGCACGTATGCGTACCGCTGCGCCGGCAGTTCCAGCGTCGTGGCTTCAGCCCCATCGAACAATCCGGCCCAGACCCGTACGTCCTGACGGACATGCAGGGACTCGCCCGCACCATCCGGCGACAGAATCAGCCGCAATTGGCCGCGCTTGTCGCCTTCGCTGAAATGGCGTTGCTGATAGCGCGGCTCGCCGCCGGTCAGCGACGGCACGATCCAGATCTGCAGAAAGTGCACATCGGAAACCTTCGAATGGTTGTATTCGCTGTGCGCAACGACGCTGCCGGCACTCATGACCTGCACGTCGCCCGGCCGCATCACCGAGCCGGTGCCCATGCTGTCCTTGTGTTCGAGCGAGCCATCGAGCACATACGAGAAGATTTCCATGTCGCGATGCGGGTGACGGCCGAAGCCCTCGCCCGCTTCGACATGGTCATCATTGATGACGCGCAGATCGGAAAAGCCGATCTGCTCGGGGTTGTAATAGCTGCCGAACGAGAACGTGTGCCGTGACGACAGCCAGCCATGCTCGGCAACGCCGCGTTGATCTGCCCGGATGATGTCCATGTTCGACTCCTGTTGACGGCGTCTGCCGCCTTTGCGTTGAGGATGGCGTCATCCTAATGTCGCTCGGCACAGCGATAAATTGCCTATGATGCGAATCACTGTCTCCATATAGATGACAATGAATCAGCTCGAAGACATGCGCCTGTTCGTGCAGACCGTCGATTCCGCGAGTTTCACGGCGGCTGCCGAAAAACTCGGCCTGTCCAAGCAATTTGTCAGCAAGCGGCTCGCGGCGCTGGAAGCGCGGCTCGGCGTGCGCCTGCTGATTCGCACCACGCGCACCCTGCGCACCACTGCGCTCGGCGTTAACTACTACGAGCAGGCCAGCCGCCTGATTCAGGAAGTCGACGCCGCTGAACAATCGATCACGCGCCAGAACCGTGCGCCGCGCGGCCACCTGCGGATCACCGCACCGATGAGTTTCGGCACCCTGTTGCTGAGCAGCGCGCTGCCGCGCTTTCTCGACGCGCACCCGGAGCTGACGGTCGAAATGCAGCTCAACGATCGCACTGTCGATCTGGTCGGCGAAGGCTACGACGTCGGCGTGCGCATCGGCACGCTGCCGGACTCTTCGATGATCGCGCAACGCATCGCGCTGATGGAGATGCGGGTGTGCGGCAGTCCGTCGTATCTGGCGCGCCGCGGCACGCCGCAGACGCCGAACGATCTGCGCGAACATGAGTGTCTGCCATACGGTCACGCACCGAACGTTAGCTGGAATTTCACGCAGAACGGCAAACCCCGCGCGATCAGCGTCAGCGGCCGGCTCTGCGCCAACAATGGCGAACTGCTGCGCGACGCCGCTTGCGCCGGTCTCGGTCTCACCCAGCTGCCGAGCTTCATCGTCGCCGACGCCCTGCAAAGCGGTGCCTTGATCTCGGTGCTCGACGACTTCCGTCCGCCAGCGCTCGGCGTCCATGTCATCTATCCGGGCCACCGGCAAGGTTCGCTGGCGGTGCAGGCCTTTGCCGATTTCCTGCGCAGCACCCTGGCCGCACCCGAGCGCGCAACGCCGGCTGCGAAGCGCACCGCGCCGGTGTTATAGTCGGCTCAAGCTTTGGGGGCCAAGTCTTTTTATGCGCAAGACTTTTTCTATCGGGACCGTCGTTTTCCTCGGTCTGTTCGGATCGACATTCATGCTACCGGCGTCGGCCGACGAACTGGTCATGCCGCCGGTAACCGAGATGCCGCCGCATCCCGTGATCCTGCCGCATCGCGGCCAGAGTCAGGGCACGGTGCTCAAGGAATTCGGCGAGCCGGCGCAGCGCCACGCCGCGGTCGGTGGCGGTACACCGAAGCACCCGCCGATCACGCGCTGGGATTACGCCGGCTACTCGGTGTTCTTCGAGCGCACGACAGTCGTCGATGTCGTCATCAAGGGCGACCCGCCGCCGATCTCGCATATCAACGAACTGCATCCGGCGCCGTAAAACAATTGCCGCGATCGCGCGGTAAAATTCGGATCTGCGAAATACGGGGCGCGCGAGCGCCCCGCTTCGTTTCCCCCACATGATCCGAGCCTGGTCCGAGATGAATCCTGTCCTCCCCGCCGAATGGGCGCCGCAAAGCGCCGTGCAGCTGACCTGGCCACGGCCCGAGGGTGATTTCGCCGATTCGTTCGATGCCGTTGAAGCATGTTTCATGCAATTGGCGGCCGCGATCACGCGCTTCGAGAAGCTGATCATCGCCTGCGGCCCCGATGTCGCCGGCCTGCGCACGCACCTGCTCGGTGCCGGCGCGCGCGACGACCGCCTGCATCTGTTCGCAGCGCCTGCGAACGATGTCTGGGCGCGCGATCACGGCCCGATCACCGTGTTCCGGGACGGCCAGCCCGTGCATCTGGATTTCATCTTCAACGGCTGGGGCGGCAAGTTCGAGGCCGGCCTCGACAACCAGTTGACGCGTGCGCTGGCCGCGCAAGGCGTCTGGGATGCACCGGTCGAATCGCTGGACTTCGTGCTCGAAGGCGGCGGCATCGAATCCGACGGACTCGGCACGCTGCTGACCACCGAACGCTGCCTGCTCGCCGCCACGCGCAATCCGCAATTCGACAAGGCGCAGATCACAGCCAAGCTGAAAGCCTGGTTCGGCGTGACACGCGTGCTGTGGCTGAAGCATGGCGATCTGATCGGCGACGACACCGATGGCCACATCGACACCATCGCGCGCTTCTGCGACGCGAGCACGATCGCCTATCAGGCTTGCGACGACGCCAATGACGCGCATTTCGAAGACCTGCGCGCGCTCGAAGCCGAGCTGCAGGCGTTGCGCACCGCGAATGGCGAACCGTACAAGCTGGTCGCACTGCCGTTGCCGAATCCGATCTTCGACGGCGATCCACTTTCCGGGGGCAACCGCCTGCCGGCCGGCTATCCGAATTTCCTGATCCTCAACGGCGCGGTGCTGGTGCCGACCTATGGCGACGCGATCAACGATCCGATCGCGCTCGGTCGCCTGCGTCCGTGCTTCCCAGACCGCGAAGTGATCGGCATCGATTGCCGTGCACTGATCGCGCAATATGGCAGCCTGCACTGCGTGTCCATGCAGATCCCGAGCGCACCATGAGCAAGCCCAAGACAAAAACGCCAAGCAACAAGACGCCGGGCAAAACGGCGAACAAGAGCAGAATGCTGCGCGTCGGCATCGTGCAACAGCCATGCACGGATGATCGCGATTACAACCTCA
Organism: Solimonas sp.; assembly: GCA_036570585.1. GTDB lineage: Bacteria > Pseudomonadota > Gammaproteobacteria > Nevskiales > Nevskiaceae > Solimonas. The sequence goes on from DATCXY010000365.1 coordinate 12,570, forward strand.
AGATGTCGGAAGACGGCATCCGCGCGGCGGCGGCAGGTGGCGCGCAGTTGGTGCTGCTGCAGGAACTCCATACCTCGCTGTACTTCTGCCAGCACGAAGCGACCGAGCTGTTCGATCTCGCCGAGACGATCCCCGGCCCGTCGACGGATTTTCTCGCCGCACTGGCCAAGGAGCTCGGCGTCGTCATCGTCGGTTCGCTGTTCGAGCGCCGCGCGCCAGGGCTGTATCACAACACGGCGGTCGTGCTGGAAAGCGACGGCACGCTCGCCGGCAAATACCGCAAGATGCATATCCCGGACGATCCGGGCTACTACGAAAAATTCTATTTCACACCGGGCGACGCTGCCGGCGGCGTCGCGGGCACGCGCGGCGGCACCGGTTTTACACCGATCGAAACCAGCGTCGGCAAACTCGGCGTGCTGGTGTGCTGGGACCAGTGGTATCCGGAAGCCGCGCGCCTGATGGCGCTGGCCGGCGCCGACCTGCTGCTCTACCCGACCGCGATCGGCTGGAATCCGGATGACAGCGACGACGAAAAGGCGCGCCAGCGCGATGCCTGGATCACGATCCAGCGCTCGCATGCAGTCGCCAATGGCCTACCGGTGATCGTCGCCAATCGTGTCGGTTTCGAGCCGGATCCGGCCGGCCAATGGCCCGGCTCGCAGTTCTGGGGCCACAGCTTCATCGCCGGCCCGCAGGGCGAGCTCATCGCCAAGACCGGCGAGAAAGCCAATGTGCTGGTCGCCGATGTCGATCTCCAGCGCAGCGAAGATGTCAGGAGATGGTGGCCATTCCTGCGCGACCGCCGCGTCGACGCGTACGGCGATCTGGTCAAGCGCTTCCGCGACTGACACCCCACCCGTCACGGGTGGGTGCGAACCGGACCGCGCGCGCGACAATTCGCGCGCGACAAATTTTTGCAATAAGCCAGAGGCAGGATGATGGGCAACGAAGAACTGGAGCTGTTCCGCGACACGGTCGTGCGTTTTCTCGCCGACCAGGTCGAGCCGCATTACGAGAAGTGGGAAAAGGCCGGCATCTTTCCCAAGGAACTCTATCTGCAGATGGGCGAAGCGGGCCTGCTGTGCGTCGACCAGCCCGAGGAATACGGCGGCATCGGCGCGCCGTTCGCGTTCTCGTGCGTCGTCGTCGAGGAAGTCGCGCGGATGGGCTTTCTCGCGCTCGCATCGAACCTGACGGTGCATTCGGATATCGCCGCACCATACATCCTGCACCTCGGCAGCGAAGCGCAGAAGAAGAAATATCTGCCGAAGATGGCAAGTGGTGAATGCATCGGCGCGATCGGCATGACCGAGCCGGGCGCCGGTTCCGACCTGCAGGGCATGAAGACCAGCGCGACGCCGGACGGTGATGGCTTCGTCCTCAACGGCTCGAAGACCTTCATCACCAACGGCCAGCATGCCGGCGTGGTCGTGCTTGCCGCCAAGACCGATCCGAAAACCGGCGCCAAGGGCACGACGCTGTTCACGCTCGACACCTCGCTGCCCGGTTTCAAGCGCGGCCGCAATCTCGACAAGATCGGCCTGCATTCGGCCGATACCTCGGAGCTGTTCTTCGACAATGTCCAGCTCGGCAAGGACGACGTGCTCGGTCGCCTCGGCGGCGGCTTCGGCCATCTGATCGACGAGTTGCCGCGCGAACGGCTCGTGCTCGCGGTCTCGGCGGTCGCGCATGCGCAGGGCGCGCTCGAAAAAACCATCGAATACGTGACGACGCGCAAGGCCTTCGGCACACCGATCGCGTCGTTCCAGAACACGCGCTTCGAGCTGGCCAAGGCCAAGACCGACATCGAAGTGCATCGCGCGTACATGGAAAAGTGCACGCAGCTCTACGCCGAAGGCAAGATGGACGTGCCGACCGCGGCGATGATCAAGCTCGCGACGACCGAAATGGAAGGCCGCGTCACCGATGCCTGCCTGCAGCTGTTCGGTGGCTACGGCTACATGACCGAGTATCCGATCTCGCGCTACTGGGCCGACGCGCGCATCCAGCGCATCTACGGCGGCACGTCCGAAATCATGAAGGAAGTGATCGCGCGTTCGCTGGTCGGACGCTGATTCGTCTTCGCCTACTGCGATCCGGTGATGCATCGCCGGACCGCAAGCCGGACCATGAGCTGCGGTGCCGCGAGGCCCGCAGCTTTTTCAATTCCCGAACGAATGCCGACCATGACCGCCGCCGCCGAACCCCAACGCACCGAAACAAACGCCGAAGAACTCACCGCCTGGCGTGACACCATCCGCCGCTTTCTCGCCGATGAAGTCGAGCCGCATTACGACGCCTGGGAAAAAGCCGGCATGATCCCGAAGGCGCTGTATCTGAAGCTCGGCGCGGCGGGCTTTCTGTGCGTCGACGCACCGGAAGAATACGGCGGCGCCGGTGCGCCGCTCGAATTCTCGTGCGCGATCGCCGAGGAATCGGCGCGACTCGGCTACATGTCGCTGACCTCGAACCTGATGATGCATTCGGATATCGTCGCGCCGTACATCCTGCATCTGGGCTCGGAAGAGCAGAAGCGGAAATACCTGCCGCAGATGATCAGCGGCGAGTGCTTCGGCGCACTGGCGATGACCGGGCCGGGCACTGGCTCCGATCTGCAGGCGATCAAGACCAACGCTCAGCCTGACGGTGATGGCTATCGCCTCAACGGCTCGAAGACCTTCATCACCAACGGCCAGCACGCTGGTGTCGTCATCGTCGCCGCCAAGGATGCGAAAGCCGGCGGCAAGGGCATGACGCTGTTTCTCGTCGACACTGAACTGCCCGGCTTCAAGCGCGGTCGCAATCTCGACAAGATCGGCATGCACGCCGCCGACACTTCGGAACTGTTCTTCGACAACGTGCCGCTTGCCGCCGATGCGGCGCTCGGCCGCGCCGGCAACGGCTTCGGCCATCTGATGGACGAGTTGCCGCGCGAGCGCCTGATGCTCGCCGTCGCCGCCGTCGCCCACGCCGAAGGGGCGCTGGAACGGACGATCGAGTATGTGACGACGCGCAAGGCCTTCGGCCAGCCGGTGTCGAGTTTCCAGAACACACGCTTCGAACTCGCGAAGATCAAGATGGACATCGAGGTCAATCGCGCGTTCTACGAGAAGTGCTGCCGGCTCTATGCCATCGGTCAGCTCGACGTGCCGACCGCCGCGATCATCAAGCTCGCGACCAGCGAAATGGAATGCCGTGTCGTCGATGCCTGCCTGCAGCTGTTCGGCGGCTACGGCTACATGACGGAATATCCGATCTCGCGCTACTGGACCGACGCCCGCATCCAGCGTATCTACGGCGGCACCAACGAGATCATGAAGGAAGTGATCGCGCGATCGCTGGTCGGTCGCTGAAAAACGGACCGCACCAAAGCGGCAGCCATCCTTTCCTGTCTGCGCGCGGCAATACGCGGGATCAGGAATAAGTGATTGCGCATATATGGGTACGCGCTGAAGCCGTTTCACTCGGCCGCCCCATTGCACTTCTCCCAAGGCGCTGAGCTGACACTGGCGCCGTTGCGGACGCATACGCGCCCGTTGTCCCGATATCGAAATCAGGCTATCGTGCAGCGACGCTGATCAACGGCGCTGCACAGTCGGATTGTCCTTCGCCGCGCAGTGCGGCAGTGGCATGCAACTCACACCCGACAATGCTTGCAAGAGCGTGCCGGCGAGCTGCGCAAATGCCATGTCGAAGCCAGAATATTTGGGAGGAAGTCATGAAATTGAATCGAATCGCAGCGCTGCTGACGACGGGAATCGCCGCGACCGGCGCAGGTTTTCTGCCGCTGTCGGCAACTGCACAGGATGAAGTCAATACGTCGCCGGCCGGCGCGACGCAGGCCGATACGGCAGCGTCCGCGGCCAATTCTGCGGCACAGCCGGACGCGGCAAGTACCGACAGCGACATCGCCGAAGTGATCGTCACCGCACAGCGTCGCGAGGAAAAATCGCGCGACGTGCCGATCTCGATCACCTCGCTGAATGCCGATCAGCTCGCCACCGCCAACGTCAACCAGCTTTCCGATACCGCGAAGCTGACGCCGGGTCTGCGCTTCGATGCGGCCGGGCCCGCCATGCAGCCGAGCATCCGCGGCGTCGGCACGGCGATCACGACCTCCGGCGGCGGCCCGAACGTCGGCATCTACGTCGACGGTTTCTTCCGTGCGAACACTTACGCCTACGACTTCCAGCTGCTGAATGTCGACAGCATCCAGGTGCTCAAGGGCCCGCAGGGCACGCTGTTCGGGCGCAACACGACCGGCGGCGCGATTCTCGTCACGACCGCTGATCCGAGTCCGGTCACGTCTGCCAAAGTGAAGCTCGGCTATGAACGCTTCAACGCGCCGACGGTGCAGGCCTATGCGACCACCGGCGTCGGTGACAATCTGGCGTTCGATATCGAAGGCCTGTATCGCCGCGGCGACGGCTACTTCACCGATGTCACAAGCGGCGACGATGACGTCGGCAAATACGAGAACTGGTCAGTCCGCACCGGCATGAAAGCAGACTTCGGCGACGCCGGCTCGCTGCTGCTGCGTTACGAGCACAGCTCGATGAACGATCCGTCGACGCTGATGTACAACGCCTTCGTCGACGACGGCAGTGCGCACTTCTTCTCGACCGTGTCGGATCCGCAGACGAGTTACGGACGTACCAGCAGCACGGGCCTGCCGCTGGTCTATTTCGATACGCCGGCGAACCTGTACGCCACCAAGTCGGGCGACATCGCCGTGAACGATCCGGTCAGCTTCCACCTGCGCAGCGATGCCGTCGAGGCGACGTACAAAGCCGACCTTGATTTCGCCAATTTCACGTCATACACGCAGTACCGCTACGACCATACGCCCTACAACGACGACCTCGACGCCACAGCCATGCCGTGGCTGAGCCTCTACATCGACGTCAAGGACACCACGTTCTCGCAGGAATTCCTGTTCAATTCCAAGCCGGGTTCACGCCTGCAGTGGACGGCCGGCGCCAACTATTTCTACTACAAGGATGACTGGTCCAACCTCAAGGCCTCGGGCCTGACACCGACGTTCGGCTTCGATCCGGACACGACCCACATGCTGCCGTTCGGCGGATCGAGCACGACCACCAGCTCGATCGCCGCGTTCGCCGATGCCACCTACGCGCTCATCGAGGAAAAACTGTTCCTGACGCTCGGCGGCCGCTTCAGCCACGATGAGGTGACGGACGCGTTCTTCAATACCACCCAGTTCACACCCTTTACCGGCTACACCGGCCGGCACGGCGAAAACATTGCGTTCACCGGTCCGGCGCAGACGCAGATCGACGTCCCCGATCTCAGCGACAACAGCTTCACGCCGCGCGTTGTGCTGCGCTACAAGCCGAACGAGCAGTCGAGCGTTTACGTCTCGTATGCGCAGGGCTACAAAGCCGGCATTCTCAATGTCGGCGGCAGTTCGCTGCAGCCGGTCAAGCCGGAAAAGAACAACGCCTACGAGATCGGCTACAAGTACGAGGAGCGCAAGTGGGCGCTCGACCTCGCCAGCTTCCTCTACGACTACAAGGATCTGCAGGTTTCGAGCTTCCAGGGCGCGCAGGCGCAGATCACCAATGCCGCGACGGCGCGCGTCTACGGCGTCGAAGGCCAGATCCGCTACAGCGTCATGCGCAATGTCGACGTCAATCTCGGCGCGACGTGGGCGCATGCAACCTACCGCTCGTTCGATGGCGCACCGTACTACGGCTACTGCGATCCGGGCGTCAGCTGCCAGGTTGACCCGACAAGTGGCAACCCCATCCGCGGCACCATCGTCCAGGTTCAGCGCGATGCCAGCGGCAACCGCCTGCAGCGTTCACCGGAATTCACGGGCAACCTCGGCGCGAGCTATCTGATCCCGACGGCATCGATCGGCACGTTCACGGTCTCGGGCAATCTGTACTACAGCTCGGATTTCTATTTCGACCCCGGCGAGCAGTTCCACCAGGACGCGTATTCGGTGCTGTCGCTGCGCACGCAATGGACGGATCCGAGCGGCCGCTACAGCATCGCGGTCTTCGGCGACAACCTCGGCAATCAGCACTACCTGTCCTACATCAACGCCAACACCTCGGGCGTCGAGGCGATCTCGGCAACACCCATCACCTACGGCGTCACGGTCGGCGCGAAGTTCTAAGCGTCAAAACGCTGCGGCGCGCATACCTGATCGGATGCGCGCCGCAGTTCAGCTTCGTGACGCAGCCTGACGCGCCTGCGCTTCGCGTGAGCCAAAGCGTACGTACATCACCAGCCCGGTGAAATCGATCGCCGCCAGCCCGGCGAGGACAAACATCAGCAACTGCGTCCGCGGCTGCGCATAGCCATTGGCGAGCAGCAGCGCGCAATAGACAACCAGCATCATGCTCGCCCAGGCATGCACGTAACGACTGCCGCGCAGCAGACCCGGCAGTGGCACGAACAGCAGCAGCGCAGCGATCAGCCCCAGCTTCGACACCGAGGTCGTGATCAGCAGCACGATCAGCGCCAGATGCGCGGCCAGCGCCATGATCCGCATGTAGACACTGAGTAACATCCGTTGCGGCTTCATGCGAGTTTTACCGCGATCTGCGCGACGCGCTTGCCGAGCGCCAGACACAAGGCTTCTTCGTCCTTGCTCAGCGGACGCGGCTCATGGCCGACACCGGCGTGATGGCTCGCGCCATACGGTGTGCCGCCGGACGCGGTCGTGGCGAGCTGAGGTTCGGAGAATGGCAGGCCGACGATCAACATGCCGTGATGCAGCAGCGGCAACATCATCGACAGCAGCGTGCTTTCCTGCCCGCCATGCAAGCTCGTGGTCGAGGTGAACACGGCCGCCGGTTTGCCGACCATCGCGCCGCTCAGCCATTGCGCGGACGTGCCATCGAGGAAGTATTTGAGCGGTGCCGCCATGTTGCCGAAACGCGTCGGACTGCCGAGCACCAGGCCCGCACATTCGACCAGATCATGCGACTGCACGTACGGCGGACCTTCGTTCGGCACTTCCGGGCCACGTACTGCGTGGTCGGTCGTCACCGGCGGCACCGTGCGCAGGCGCGCGCTGGCGCCGTCGACACCCTCGATGCCACGCGCGATCAACCGCGCCATCTTCGCCACCGAGCCATGGCGCGAGTAATACAGCACGAGAACTTCAGGCATGTCGCGGTCCGTCGAACAGGGCGCGCTATTCTAGCGGTACCACCTGCCGGGGAATCCCATGCACCCGAACGCGCTGCTGCTGGAAACCTTCTACGCCGCATTCGCGCAGCGCGATCCAGCGGCGATGGCCGCCTGCTATCACCCTGAGGCGCGGTTCTCGGACCCGGTGTTCCCGGCGCTCGACGGCCAAGGCGTATGCGCGATGTGGGCGATGCTCTGCGAGAGCGGCAAGGATCTGCGCGTCGAGTCCAGCGCGATTGCCGCCGACGATGCGCAAGGCAGCGCGCATTGGGACGCGCACTACACGTTCTCCGGCACCGGCCGGCCGGTGCTGAACCGCATCGATGCGACATTCCGCTTCCGCGACGGACTGATCGTCGAGCATCGCGATAGTTTCGATTTCCACCGCTGGGCGACGCAGGCGCTTGGCTTTTCGGGACGCCTGCTGGGCGGTACCGGCTGGCTGCAGCGCAAGGTGCAGAAACAGGCCGATAACAAACTTGCAGCCTGGCGCCACAAACACCGCTAGCGGCCGCCGATCGCCTCAGCTGCGATACCAGTGCCGGTTGAGCGCATTGACCACCAGCATCGGATAGTCGGGCTTGCCATAGCTGCCGTTGTAACGGCCAAGCGCGCCGATCAGGTTGCCGTGCTCCTTGTCGAGATAGAACTTGAGGATCGTGCAGCCCATGCGCAAATTGGTGCGCGTATGAAACAGGTTGTCGCCCGGCTTGCCGATCTCCTTGAGCCAGAACGGCATGATCTGCATCAGGCCCTGCGCACCCGCGCTTGAAACCGCGTAGCGGTCGAAGCGGCTTTCGACCTCGATCACCGACAGCACCAGCTCCGGCGCGAGCTTGGCGCGGCGCGCTTCGCTGTGCACCAGCCGCAGCAGTTCAAGCCGCCTGCCCTCGTCTTTCATGTACGGGCGCAAACGCCCGGACATGTCGACCAGCCAGACCTCGGCATCGAAGCGATGTTCGAAGCTGTCGGCGGCGTTGATGTTCTTTGCCAGCAGCGCGCGCAGTTCCGGTTCCGGCTCGCCGGTCGGTCCGGCATGAGCCGGGCCGACAACGACGGCCGAGGCCGCAACGATGAGCAGCGCGCGCCACATCGCAATCAGGCCGACAGGCGCTCGAGCACGGCGGCCGTGGTCGCCGCAATCATCTCGGCCTTCTCGGCGCGACGATGCTTGTATTCGAACTGCTGCGTCGCGAGGCTCTTGTCGCCGATGACGATGCGATGCGGAATGCCGATCAATTCAGCGTCGGCGAACATCGAACCGGGACGGTTGCCGCGATCGTCGAGCGCAACGTCGATGCCGGCAGCGGTCAGTTCGTCGTGCAGTTTTTCAGCCGCCTCCTTCACCGCCGGCGACTTGTCGCTGCCGATCGGACAGATGATGACGCGAAACGGTGCGATCGCGTCCGGCCAGATGATGCCGTTGGCATCAAAGGACTGTTCAATCACCGCCGCCGCCAGACGCGTCACGCCGATGCCGTAGCAACCCATCTCCGGCGTCACGGCCTTGCCGTCGGCGTCGAGCACGGAGACCTCCATCGCCTTCGTGTACTTGGTGCCGAGCTGGAAGATGTGACCGCCTTCGATGCCGCGGTAGAACTTGATCGTGCCGACTCCATCAGGGCTGGCGTCGCCTTCGGCAATCATGCGCAGATCGGCGGTTTCCGGCTCGGCGCAATCGCGCGCCCAGTTGACGCCGCTCAGATGGTGATCATTGTCATTGGCGCCGCAGACGAAGTCGGCAATCTCGGCCGCCGCGTAATCGGCGATCACCGGAACCGGGGCACCGACCGGCCCGAGATAACCGACTTCGCAGCCGAACACTTCCAGCACTTCGGCCGGCGCCGCCATCGTCAGCGGGCTCGCGACTTTCGGATGCTTCGCCGCCTTGATCTCGTTGAGCTGATGATCACCGCGCAACGCGATGCCGACGAGTCCGCCGTCCGCGCCTTTCACGATCAGCAGCTTGACCTTGCCGGTCAGCGGCACGTTCAAGAACTTGGACACCTGCTCGCAGGTCTTCTGGCCTGGCGTCGAGACCTTTGTCATCGCCGCGCTCGCAGCCACCCGCGGCTGGCCGGACGGCAGCGTCTCTGCGGCCTCGACATTAGCCGCATAGGTGCCGCCCTCCGCCACCGCGAGACAGTCTTCGCCGGAGCCGGCGAGGATGTGGAACTCCTCGGACAGCGCACCGCCGATATTGCCGGAGTCGGCCTTGACCGCACGGAAATTCGCGCCAAGGCGCGTGAAGATGCGCACGTAAGCGTCGCGCATGTTCAGGTATTCGCGATGCAGGTCTTCCGCGTTCATGTGGAACGAGTACGCGTCCTTCATCAGGAATTCGCGCGAGCGCATCACGCCGAAGCGCGGACGACGTTCGTCTCGGAACTTGGTCTGCACCTGATAGAAGTTGACCGGCAGCTGGCGATAGCTGCGGAAGTCCTGACGGAAGTGATGGCAGATCACTTCCTCATGCGTCGGCCCAAGGCAGAAGTCATTCATGTGGCGATCCTTGAAGCGCAGCATCTCGGCGCCCATCTGATCCCAGCGTCCGGACTCCTGCCACAGCTCGGCCGGTTGCACTGCCGGCATCAGCAGCTCCAGCGCGCCGGCACGATTCATTTCCTCACGCACGATCGCCGCGATCTTGGTGAGCGTGCGCAGGCCGATCGGCATCCAGCTGTACAGACCGCTGCCGAGCTGACGGACATAGCCGGCGCGCAGCATCAGTTGATGGCTGACGACCTGCGCATCGGCAGGCGTCTCCTTGGTCGTCGAAATCGGGAATCGTGAAAGGCGCATGGCGGCAAGAAATGACGGTGAACTTGGGAGGCGTGAATTGTAACGGTGCGCGCGCATCGCGACCGAACGGCGTGCGCTGAAGCGCGCCGACGCACCGCTCTCCTACGTACGCGTGCTCCGTCGCATCGCGCTTCAGGCAAGGCTTTGCGCGGCGTGCGGCGATACGCTAGGTTGCGCTCACTGCATGCGCTTGCATCGTCGCTGATCGATGCCGCAGTGCACGGGTTCGCCGACTTCGGACGAACTCAACATTGGGGTAATTTTTCAGGGAGTAACGAAGATGGCAGGCAAGACGAAAGGCCCGGCTGCGGCCAAGGCAGTCAAGAAGAAGTCGGCGAAGAAAGTCGTGAAGAAGGCCGCCGCCAAGAAGGCGCCAGCAAAGAAAGTTGCCAAGAAAGCCGTGAAGAAGGCGCCGGCCAAGAAGGCCGCTGCGAAGAAAGGCGTCGTGAAGTCGGTCGTCGCCAAGGTGAAGAAGCTGGTCGCCAAGAAGGCGCCAGCGAAGAAGGCTGCGAGGAAAGCCGCCGCCAAAAAGTAAGGCGGCTGTGCTGCAAAAAAACGGCGGGCCTTGCGGCTCGCCGTTTTCGTTTG
>DATCXY010000366.1:0-7460 GCA_036570585.1 Solimonas sp.
GCTGCGGCGGCTTGCCATCACCACCGTAGTTGACGTTGGTGAAATGCACGACCGCCTTGTCCTTGCTGTCGACCGCGACGCGCACATTGAGAAAGGTATGCGCGGCGACGCGGATGCCGTCCTTGAGCTGCGGCAGCATGCGTTCCTTGCGGTCGGTGTAGAACTTGCGGATCGCGTCGTGGCCCTTGTATGCGAAGTCGCCAACCGCGAATTCGCCGTCGGCGATGTAGAAATCGTAGATATTCAGCCCGTCGTTGAAATCGAGATCATTGGCGAACTCGGCGACGATCTGCTGCAGCTCGACGGCGACCAGCGCGGTCTCGGAAGTGAATCTGGGCATGCGTTCTCCTGCTTTTCGTGTTCTGGCGACGTTGGCAATTGCGTGATGGCGAGCCGATCCGCGATATGGGGCAGCGGCCGTCAAGCATAGGGGAGTATGCGCTAATCAACAATGGCGTTGATCTCGCGATCGAGGCCAGACCGCGAGCAGTGAACGCAGCGCCGCGACCAGCGCCAGTGGTCGGTCGAGCATGACGTGGTGCCCGCAGGCCGGCAGCACGATGCGGGCAACCTCATCGTCGAGCGGCAGGTCCGTCGACGCGACATGCGATTGTTCGGCGATGAACTGCACGGTCGGTACGCGCGGCTGCAGCGGCTGCGGATACGGACCTTGCTCGATGCCGCGCTCGAACTTGTGCCAGTAGGCCGGATCGGCGCGCCAGCACCAGCGCGTCTCGCCATCGGGTCCGCACACCGGCATCAACGCATGACGCGCGACATGCTCGACCAGCGCCGGCTCCCGCGTCGGCCCGGGCGGCATCGGCCTGAAGCGGTCCAGCGCTGCGGCTTCGGTCATGAACAGCCGTCGCGCCGCTGTACTCGCTGCCGGCGGCCTGCCGGCGCCGGGCGAGCGGAAGCTGGTATCGAGCAGCACCAGGCCGCGCATGGCATCCGGCGCGTGAATCGCGCCGTGCATCAGATGTGCGCCGCCCATCGAATGGCCGATGAAGACTGGCGCGCCCGTGTCCGCGAGCGACGCGGCAGCGACGCAGGCGCACGCGTCCTGCCAGAAGTCGGCGCTGGAGTAGCGCTCGCGCCATCCGGACGCGCCATTGCCCGGCAGCGTCATCGCCGCGACGCGATAATGACGCGCCAGCAGCGGCGCCACGCCGTCCCACCAGTGGGCGTGCGCGCCGGCGCCGTGCAGCAGGAACAGACCCGGCAGGCCGCGCTGCCCCCAGATCAGCAGTTCGACTTCGCTGCCGCCGCTTGCGACGCGCTGCGATTCGGCGGGCTCGCGCAACAGCGCCGTCAGCCAGTCCGCTGGCGCTGCAAGATCCATCTGTGGATTCCGCGCGTGCATCGGGCGCTCCTAGCGGACCTTTTCAGTGCGAACGGTGGGCACGACGCCATTCATCTGATGGGTCACCGCCGCCGCCGCCACCAGCAGTCCTTCGATGTAGCGCTGCAATTTTTTCAGCGTCAGTGTGCTCGGCAATCCGCTCAGCACGAGTTGAAAGGCGATCGAAGCGTCCGCCGTGAAAACCGGCGCCGCGATCTGGCCGACGCGGCGCACGTCGATGTGGTCGAGTTCTGCCAGCTGGATTTCGTTGCGGGTCAATTCGCCGATCAGCCTGCCAAGCGCCGGCGCGCGCGCGGCGTCGCGGCTGCGGCCTGCCGAGACGACCGTCGCCTGCTGCAACTGGCGCGATGTCGAGTCGTGAGCGGCGAGGGTATAGCCGCGACGCCGGATCAGGCCGAGCGCCTCGACGAGCCAGGCGTAAACCTTCGCCTTCAAATGCTGTTTCGCGAAGGCGAGATACGGTTCGACGATGCTCGCGCCGGCCCAGGCGGCATGGCACATGCCCATTGGCGGAATCATCAGGCGGCGCTCGCCGACGCGGGCGAGCCCTTCATGCGATTGCGGCATGCCGGCGCGCGCCAGAATGACGAGATCGCCGCCGATCAATGCGGTCGCGCTGCACTGCAGGCTCAACTCGGCCGTCAGCCGCGCCATCTCGGCGCGCGCGACGTCAAGACCGCGGTATTTTTCGAGCGAGGCCTGTCCCACGGCCAGCAGACCCATTCCCAGCGAATAGGTCTTGCGCTTGGCGTGGCGAGCGAGAAAGTCGGCGTCGGCCAGTGTCAGCAGCACGCGATGCGCGGACGCCTTGCTCATTGCGGTCTGCTGCGCGATGTCGGCGAGACTGAATTCCTCGGTCGGATGGCCAGCCAGAAACGTGATGACGTCCAGCACGCGGCTGGTCGGATGGGATAGATCGGACATGGTTTCCTGATGCGTTTCGACACGCGCGCGTGATTGACAGCGGCATTACTGTGCCCGAGAATTTTTTCATATTGATATTCATGTTTCAATATTGAAACAAGAGAAGCACTTGAACAATCAAACCGCTTGCCTGGATCATCCGTACACGGCAGAAACCCTGCCGCAGCTGATTCGCGCTGCGGCCACTGCCTATGGCGACGACGTGGCGGTCCGGCTGCAGCGCGAAGATGGTGGACAGGCCGCTATCAGCTTCGCCGAACTCGATCGCGAATCGGCCCGGATCGCGCGCGGTCTGATCGCGCGCGGCATTGGCAAAGGCAGCCGCATCGGCTTCATCTACGGCAACGGTCCGGACTTTGCGCTGATGCTCGCCGCGATCGCCCGCATCGGCGCCATCGCCATTCCGATCAGCACGCTGATCCGCGCCAACGAACTGGTGCGCGTACTGCGCCAGAGCGACGTCGCCGGCGTCATCGTCCATCGCAGATTTCTCGGTCACGACTACGTCGAACGCTTCTGCGACGCGCTGCCGGAATTGCGCACGGGCACGTCGGCAGAGCTGCGCATCGAGGCGGTGCCCTATCTGCGCTGGATCGTCAGCGACGGCGACGGACTGCCGTCGACGTTCCACAACAAGCGCTTCTTCACCGATGTCGCGGAGACGGTCAGCGAGGCGATGCTGCGCGCGATCGAAGCCGAGGTTTATCCGAGCGACCAGGCGATCGAGATCTATACCTCGGGTTCAATGGCGCTGCCCAAGGGCGTCAAGCACAACCACGGGCCGCTGCTCGCGCGCGCACACTTCCTGCGCGGCATGCTGAATCCGACGCGCGGAAAGGAGATCAACGCGCAATTGCCGATGTTCTGGATCGGCGGCCTGATGATGTTCCTGATCACCGACTGGACCGCCGGCGCGCTGACCGCGTGCACCGGCCGCACGCTCAACAACAGCCGCTTCTCGGTCGGTTCGGTGCTGGCCGACGAAGACCTCAAGCTGATCGCCGCGGCCAGGCCTTATTGGGGACTCGGCATGACGGAAACGCTCGGGCCGTATTCGTATGGCGACGTGCACCGCGTACCCGGTCGTCCGCTGTGCGCGCCGATGGACCACTGGGCGGAAGGCTTCGAGGTGCGCGTCGTCGACGAGAGCAATCAGCCCGTCGCTGAGGGTGGCATCGGCGAGATCCAGGTGCGCAGCGCCGCGGTGACGCCGGCGATCCACAAGATGAGCCACGAAAAATTCTTCACGCCCGACGGTTTCCTGCGCACCGGCGACATGGGCCAGGTCGAAGGCAGCCGCGTGCATTTCACCGGCCGCAACGGCGACATGATCAAGACCGCGAGTTCGAACGTGTCGCCGGCCGAAGTCGAAATGGAGCTGCAGTCACTGGACGACGTGCACAACGCCTATGTCGTCGGCCTGCCTGACGTCGAGCGCGGTCAGTTGCTGGTGGCCGCGGTGGTCGGGCGCGATGACGGCGTGGCGCTGGACTTTGCGGACATCGAGGCGAAGCTGCGTCAGCGGCTCTCCGGCTACAAGGTGCCGCGCGCCTACGTTCAGATCAGGCGCGACGAAGTGCCGATGCTGCCGAGCAACAAGGTCGCGCGTCGCGAGCTTGTCGCGATGATGGCGAAACGCCTCGGCGGCACCGCGTAGAAAAGACGCGAGGTCGCGCCCACGAGCTCGCCGAGCGCGCATGCGTCCGGTTTGCGGGTGCGCGGCGCGACGGATTTACCCGATGCCACCGCCAAGCTGATTCGACAGCTGCGCCGCCGCTGCGACCAGTGCGTCCGGCAGCGTCTTGAGCGCGGGACGTTTGAGCGTGCTGCGGATGCCGATCGCGACCAGCGCATGGCTGAGCTTGCCGCGCGTCCGCCACACCGGCACGGCCAGCACGGTGACGCCGGCAATGTAATTGCCCTCGTCGATCGCATAACCCTGCTTGCGCGTCTGCGCGACCTGCGCCTGCCACTGCGCGAAGCTCGGCGGTTCATCCCAGCGCAAGGTGCGGAAGCGCGATTCGATCTCCGCATCGGCATGATCGCCGAACGCGGCGATGCAACGGCCGGTGGCGCTGATCAGCGCCGGGAAGCGACTGCCGATCTGCGCGCTGAGCTGAAAGTTCGGCCCGGCCTGCGAGGTCGCGACGACGACGATGTGGTCGAGACCGACGATCTGCACGCCGAGCAGCGTCAGGTCGAACTGCTGACCGATGCGGTCCAGCGACGGCTGCACGAGATCATTGAAGCGGTTGCGCCGCAGCCAGTCGCGCGCCAGCGTCAGCACGCCGGCCTCCAGCGAATAGCGCTTGGTGTCGGCATCGAACGCGACGAATTCCTCGGCGACCAGTGCGCGCAACACATACAGGCAAGTACTCGGCACCAGGCCGAGTTCACGCGCGATCGCCTGCAGGCTGAGCGGCACATTGCTCTTGCCGAGCAGTCGCAGCACGGCGGCCGCGCGCGAGATTGCGGGCGCCTTGCTGGTTTCGATGACACGTGCCAGATCGTGATCCAGGCGTGCGGTGGAATGGGGCTCTTTCATTGGGGACTCCAGGGCGTATCTCGGCTTGAAGTGCAGCTTCCGTCATTGCGAGTCGCGGCGCGGCGACGCAATCCAGCTGCGCAGCCGGATCGAGCGGCACCGCTGGATCGCTTCATCGACATCCGCTTCCTCGCGAGTCATTCCGATCGGGGAATGACGGATTCAAGCGCGACACGGCCAATTCCTGTGTCTGCGATTAATTCAATATACAGAATTTCATTCAGTATTTGAAATGATACGCGGATTCCGGCATGCTGCTGCCCCTCCGAACACCGCTGTTGATCAGCGGCGAATCGCAAACGACACCCGAGTCCATGGCCAAACTGACCGACTACACCCGTTACGCCGACGCGCAGGCGCATGCGAACTCCGCGGCGCTATGGGATCTGTTCGACGGCAATCGCGAGTTCTTCAACATCGCGCATGAAAGCATCACGCGCCACGCCGATGGCTCGGGCCGCACTGCGGTGCGCATCGCGCACAGCGACGGCCGTGACGAAATTCTCAGCTTCGATCAGATCGCTGCCGGCTCGGCGCGCTTCGCACACTGGCTGGTCAAGCACGACATCAAGCCGGGCGATCGCATCGCGTTCATGCTGGAGCCGTCGCTGCCGTTCTACCTGAGCCTGTTCGGCGCGATGATGATGGGCGCGATCAGCGTGCCGATGTTCACGCTGTTCGGGCTCGACGGATTGCGCCTGCGTCTCGATGATTGCAAGCCGAAGCTGTTGATCACCAACGCCGAGAAGGCCGAGATCGCCAGGCAGATCGACGGCGTGCGCGTGATCGTCGCCGACGACGCGCTGCTCGCGGAAATGGCGGGCCTGCCGGATACGTTCGAAACCAAAACGCGCGCCGATGACATGGCCGTGTTCCAGTACACCTCGGGTACCACGCGCGAGTTGCCGGCGGCGGTCAAGCACACGCACAAGTCGCTGGTGACGCTGATGTTCGCGGCGCTGTACGGCACCGGCATCCGCCCGGGCGACGAATATTTCTGCCCGTCGTCGCCGGCCTGGGGCCATGGTCTCTGGCACGGCACGCTGGCGCCGCTGGGCCTGGGCGTCACTACCGGCACGTTCGCCGGCCGCTTCGACGCGGTACGGTTGATGAAGGCGCTGCAGGATTACAGGATCACCAACATGTCGGCGGCGGCAACGCACTACCGCATGATGAAGAACACCGGCAAGGCTGGCGACTTCAAGTTCCATTTCAAGAAGCTGTCGTTCACCGGCGAGCCGATCGATCCGGCGACGCTGGAGTGGATCGACGAAAACTTCAAGGTGCCGGCGTGCTCGATGTACGGCACCACCGAGATCGGCGTCGTGCTCGTCAACTATCCGGGTGCGCCGGATTACGTCGTCAAGCCGGGCTCGCTCGGCAAGCCGGTGCCGGGCCTCAAGCTGCAGGTGCAGCGCGCCGACGGCAGTGCGACCGTCGCCGGTGAAGTCGGCGAGCTGATGCTGTGGAAGCGCGATCACTGGGAAACCACCAAGGATCTCGCCAAGCTCGCCGACGAAGGCTATCTCTATCACTGCGGCCGCGCCGACGACGTGATCATCTCCGCCGGCTGGACGATGAGCGCGGTCGAGATCGAGGCGACGCTGCTCAAGCATCCGGACGTGCAGGAGGCCGCCGTGATCGGTGTTGCCGATTCGGTTCGCGGCCAGGTCGCGAAGGCTTTCATCGTTACCGCGCGCGCCACGGACGATGCGTATGTCGACGAGCTCAAGAACTTCACGCGCGAGCGCTTGAGCCAGCATGAATTCCCGCGTCACATCGCGTTCGTGAGCGAGCTGCCGAAGACCCCGGCCGGCAAGGTTCACCGCAAGGTGTTGCGTGATCGCGAAGCCGCGGCAGCGGCACCCAATTGACAGATTTCCAGGAGAATGACCATGGCTGACGGTACCAATCGCTTTCCCAAGATCACCGAAGAAGGTCTTGCCGACCTTCGCCGCCGCATCGGCGTGCCCATCACCGACACGGTTGAACCGTGGAACTACGAAGCCACGCGCGACGGCATCCGTCACTACGCGCACGGCATCGGCGATGACAACCCGCTGTGGTGCGACCCGACCTACGCCGCGAAGACCAAGTACGGCTCGGTCGTCGCACTGCCGAGCTTCCTGTTCTCGCTGAGCCGCATCGTTTCCGGTTACTGCGGCGGCCTGTCCGGCGTGCATGCGATGTGGGCCGGCGCCGACTGGACCTGGCACAAGCCGGTGCTGCGCGGCGACATCATCACCACGCAGGCGTATCTGAAGGATCTGGTCGAGCACAACACGCGTTTCGCCGGCCGTTCGTTCCAGCAGATCTATCACGTCGATTTCTTCCGTCAGGGCGAGAAGGTTGCCGAGTGTGATTCGTGGGTGTTCCGCACCGATCGCGACGAAGCGCGCGAGCGCGGCACCAAGTACACCGAGACCAAGGGCAAGGTCGTGCCGTTCACGGACGAGCAGCTCGCCGAGTGGTACAAGCTGTATGCCGCCGAGGAAATCCGCGGTGCGAATACGCGCTACTGGGAAGACGTCAAGGAAGGCGAAGAGATTCCGCGCATGATGAAAGGCCCGATGACGGTGACCGGCTTCATCGGTTACGCGCAGGGCTGGGGCGGCTTGTACATCCGCG
>DATCXY010000367.1:0-3113 GCA_036570585.1 Solimonas sp.
GCTGCTTTCGGCTTGGCGGCGGTCTTGGTCGTCGCCTTCTTCGCAGCGCCCTTGCGGCCACCCTTCTTCGGCGCCGCGGCTTCGGCTTCGGCGAGATACGCCTCGCATTCGAACACGCTCAAGGTTTCCGGTTCGCGTCCCTTGGGAATGCGCGCACGACGTGAGCCGTCAGTGATGTAGGGCCCGAAGCGACCTTTGACGATCCGGATCCCGGTGTCGCCGAACTTGACGATGGTCGCCGCTTCCAGCGCTGCCGCTTTCTGTTCGATCAGTTCGATCGCGCGTGGCAGTTCAACGGTATAGGGATCGTCGTCCTTCTTCAGCGAGACAAACTTCTTGCCGTAGCGCACGTATGGACCGAAGCGGCCGATGTTGACCTCGATCTCGTCACCGTCCGGCAAAAAGCCGAGCTTGCGCGGCAGGCGGAACAGCGCGAGCGCTTCATCGAGCGTGACGGTATCGATACGCTGGGTCGCGCGCAGAGACGCGAAGCGCGGTTTCTCCTCGTCATCGCGCTTGCCGATCTGCACGCACGGTCCGTAGCGACCGAGCCGCGCCGACACCGGGCGGCCACTGACCGGATCAATGCCAAGCTGACGATCTTCGGAAATCTCGGTACGCGACAACTCCATCTTTTCGTCGACGCGCGGCTTGAAACTGCCCCAGAACTTCGCGAGCAACGGTTTCCACTGCTGTTCACCGCGCGAGACCGCGTCGAGTTCATCTTCGAGGTTCGCCGTGAATTCGTAATCGACGTACTGCGTGAAATGATCGGTCAGGAACTTGTTGACGATCAGGCCGACGTCGGTGGGGGAAAACGCCTTGCCTTCGAGCCGCACGTAGTCGCGCGCCTGCAGCGTCGAGATGATCGACGCGTAAGTCGACGGCCGACCGATGTCATATTCTTCGAGCGTCTTGACGAGGCTCGCTTCGGTGTAGCGCGGCGGCGGCTCGGTGAAATGCTGGTCGGCGATCAGATCGGCGAGCTTGACGCGATCGCCGGCTTCCAGCGCCGGCAGGCGCTTGTCGTCGTCGTCGTCTTCCTTGCCGCTCGGCGTATCGAAGCTCTGCGTGTACGCGGCGATGAAGCCCGGCTCGATCAGCGTCGATCCGCTGGCACGAAACGCGTGTGCGCCACGGCTACCGGCCGGCGCCTCACCCGCACGCAGTTCCACCGTCACGGTATCGAACAGCGCCTGTTCCATCTGACTTGCGACGGTACGCTTCCAGATCAGCTCGTAGAGCTTGGCCTGATCTGGCGCGAGATACCTGGCGATATCCTTCGGCAACCGTGCGGACGCCGTCGGACGCACGGCTTCATGCGCTTCCTGCGCGTTCTTCGACTTGGTCTTGTAGAACCGCGGCTCTGGCGGCAGCGCCTTGGCGCCGAACTGCTGCGGGATCACCTGGCGGATTTCGGTCAGCGCGTCCTGCGCCAGATTGACCGAGTCGGTACGCATGTAGGTGATCAGGCCAACCGTCTCGCCTCCGAGATCGATGCCTTCATAAAGCTGTTGCGCGGCGCGCATGGTGCGGCTCGCGGCAAAGCCGAGCTTGCGATTGGCTTCCTGCTGCAGCGTCGAGGTCGTGAACGGCGGTGCCGGATTGCGACGCCGCTGCTTCTTGTCGACGGTGCCGACCGTCAGCTCGCCATTCGCGGCTTTCTGCAGCGTCGCCTTGGCGGCCATCGCGCCGACCACATTGTTGAACGTGAACTGCTCGACCTTGCGCCCATCGAATTCGATCAGCCGGGCGGTGAATGGCTGCGCGTTCTTCTCGACCTGCGCTTCCATCGACCAGTATTCGCGCGGCACGAACGCGCGGATCTCCAGCTCCCGTTCGCAGATCAGCCGCAGCGCCGGCGATTGCACGCGACCGGCGGACAAGCCCGGCTGCACCTTGCGCCACAACAGCGGCGACAGATTGAAGCCGACCAGATAGTCGAGCGCGCGACGTGCCTGCTGCGCATTGACCAGATCTTCCGAAATGTCGCGCGGATTCTGGATTGCCTTTTGCACTTCACGCTGCGTGATTTCGTAAAACACCACGCGCTTGACTGGCTTGTTCTTCAGCGCGTTTTTTTCGCGCAGCAGTTCGGCCAGATGCCACGAAATCGCCTCGCCCTCGCGATCAGGGTCGGTCGCAAGCCAGAGCTCGTCAGCGCTCTTGAGCGCGGAAATGATCGCCCGCACGTGCTTTTCGTTGCGGTCGATGATCTGGTACTTCATCTCGAAGCCATTGGCAACGTCGACCGCACCGTCCTTGGGCACCAGATCACGCACGTGACCGTAGCTGGCGAGGACCTCGAAATCTTTGCCGAGATATTTCTTGATCGTCTTGGCCTTGGCGGGCGACTCGACGATGACCAGGTTTTTGCTCATTCACCGCTCAGAAGTTGGACGCAGCCGACGGCTGCCGTTGGGCGCCTTATAAGCGGTGCGGTGCCGCGGTGTCCAGCCAGCCGCGTGTGCGCATGCGCGCACGCGAGGGATGGAAATGGCTTTTCTATCCGGCGGTTACGGCTTCGGTCGATGGACCGAGAAACCGTCGCGCGCAGCGCCGGGGTCGCGCCGTCCGCGCACAGCCGTGCAACAGTACGGCGAGCACGGACGGTGCGAGACCGGCGAGACCGGCGAGACCGGCAGATTCATCGGCACATCAATGCTTGAATTCGCCGTGGTAGTAGACCATTTCTTCCAGATGGCCGAACGCTTCCTCGGCCTCGGGCTGATTCATCAGGACCAGCAGGCAGACCCACTTCACGCGTTCCAGGTCGACCTCCTCAGCGAGCGCCATCAGTCGATCGATGATCAACTCCCGCATTTCCAGGCTGATGATGCCGAGCTGCTCGAGATAGATGATGAAGCCGCGGCACTCGGTCGAGATTTTCGCTATCTCGTCGCGCGTGTAGATGCGCGTCGAGCGGTACGGCCCGAATACCAGCGGCAACTGGCGCTGCTCGGCGAGCCCGTCCAGCCACGCGAACGCGTTGCCGACCTCATCATCGGGAAACCCGGCGGCCAGCAGCTCTTCGCGCGGGGTGTCGTGATACTCGGCGTCGGAAAACTCGCCTTCCTGATAGTTCTCGAACAGGTACATCAGCACATCCAGGA
>DATCXY010000368.1:0-4138 GCA_036570585.1 Solimonas sp.
GAGGTGAATGGCGGCGGCGTCTCGCCGAACACGAGTGTCAGACCCAGACCTTCGGCGAGATCATTGGCACGCGTCGCCGTGCCGTGCGCCTTGATTGCAGTGATCTCACCGGCATGCACGCCCGCATCGGCGAGCGCCATCCGCATGGTCGTGGCGATCTTGTCGGGTGCCGGATTGGTCGGATGCAGGGTGTCGCACGTGCTGGCGCCGCCGAGCAGCTGCCAGTGCGCGCCGTCGGCATCGGTCGAAAGATGCAGTGCCGCCGCGCCTTCGCCGAGCACGATGCCGCTGCGATTGCGATCGAACGGTCGGCAGTATTCGCGCGTGGTCAGCATCATGCCGAAAAAGCCTTGTTGCGACAGGCTGTTTTCCTGCTCGACACCGACCACCAGCGCATCGTCGAGCTGGCCGCAGCGCAATGCCAGCGCCGCGTACAGCAGCGCGTTGGCGGCGCTCGAGCAGGCGGTGCTCAGCGTGTAATGCGGGCCCTGCATCGCAAAATGCGCATGCAGATCCTGCGCGGTGCGGCTCTGGTCGGGATCGCGGATCGGGAATGCGTCGGTATTGGCAAGGGCTGCGGCGTAGACCCGCTCGTGCTCGGCAATCCTGCTTGATGTGCTGCCGACGTACAGGCCGGTGCGCGGACTGTGGAGTATCACCGGATCCGCCAAAGCCGCCATGGCCACTTTCAGGCCTGGATCGGCACATGGCGCGATGCGGAAGTAGGGCAGCGTGACCTCGCCGGCCGGACTGCGGAAACTGACGTCGGCGCGAGTCGGCGCGGATCGTGACAGGCAGGCATCGGCCAGTGCGGCACCATCGCCGGCGGCTGAACAGCTCGCGGCGCGGCGCAGGTAAACCGGCCGGTTCATGCCGGCTGGATGAAGTCGGCGAGTGTGTTGACGTCCGCCAGGATGCGGCGCATGTCCTTCGGGTCCTCGACGCGCAGACCGAATTCCATCTGCAGCGCCATCGACACCTGCAGGCCGTCGACCGAATCGAGTTCGAGCGCGGATTTCGGACCGAACAGCGGTTTGTCGTCCGGCACCGTTTGCGGATCGACCTGCTTGTCGGTCTCGCGGACGATGAGGGTTTTGAGTCGCAACTTCAGTGCGGCGTCGGTAGAGCCTTTCATGGGTCTGGGCTAAGCAGAAGGATGGCGAAGATTATGGCGGTAAAGCAGGCCGGCGACGCTGAGCGCGACCAACGCGAGT
Source organism: Solimonas sp. (assembly GCA_036570585.1). Taxonomy (GTDB): domain Bacteria; phylum Pseudomonadota; class Gammaproteobacteria; order Nevskiales; family Nevskiaceae; genus Solimonas. The sequence continues at coordinate 1,215 of DATCXY010000368.1, forward strand.
GCGAACAGGGCGGCGGACGCCGGCAGCACCGAGCGCACGCCTTCGCCGGCGACCAGCAGGTGGCTGAAGCCATCGAGGCTCCAGGCCATCGGCGAAAGTTGCGTCAGCGTCTGCATCGTCGGCGGCATCACCAGTTTCGGCACCATTACGCCACCAAGCGCGGCGAGCAGCAGGCTGATGGCGCCGCCGGCAACGGTCGCCTGCAAGGTGGTACGCACGCAGACAGCGACACACAACGCGAGGCCGATCGCCGCCAGGCTGGTCGCGCTGCCGATCAGCCACAGGCCGACGATGCTGTGTCCGGGATCGAGCCGGTCGCCACCGAGCGCCGGCACCAGCCAGATGCCGACCGCGAACATCACCAGCATCTGCAGCAGATTGACGAAATAGTAGGGCAGGGCTTTCGACAACATCAGCGTGGTCGCGGACACGCCCAGCACGCGCAGACGCAGCAGGCTGCCCTGCGAGCGTTCGATGACAAAGCTGGTCGCCAGCGGAATCACGGCGAAGAACATGGCGAAGATCAGCCAGCCCGGCACGTTCTGCTGCACGGCATTCGGTGTGGTGACGTTTGCGCCGCTCTCGTTGCGGAACGCCTCGCTGACCGGTAGCCGCTGCGGGTCGGCGAGATAGTCGAACGCGGCGCGCTTTTCATCCGAATAGCCCAGCACGTCCTTGAACAGGTAGTCGCTCTGCACCTGCAGCAGCGCCTGGCGCACGCTCAGCGCCACCAGCCCGCGCACGGTCGGCAGCGTGCTCGGCGCATAGTCGACGCGCAGCAACATCGGCTCCATGCTGCCGGCGAGATAGTCGGCAGCAAAATCCTGGCGGGTTGCAAGCAGTTCGGAAAAGCCCTGCAGCACGATCACCCGCGTGTCGGCGTTGGTGCGAAGCTCGACGCCCGGTAGTCGCGTGAGTCTGGCGACGAACTGCTGTGCCAGTGCACCGTGATCCTGGTCGACGATCTGCAATTGCAGGCGGCCCGGCGCCGATGGATCGAATGCGTCCTTGAGCGCCAGCGACAGCAGCAGGATGAACAGGATCGGTACCGCGAACAGCACGGCGAGGCCATGCCAGTCGCGCACCAGCACGCGCAGTTCCTTGCCGCAGAGGGCGAGCAGGGTTCGCATCAGTCGCGCAAGGCCCGGTCGGTCAATTCGAGAAATACATCTTCGAAACGTGCGTGCGCGCCGCGTAGTTCGGCGAGCGTACCCTGCGCGATGATGCGGCCATGGTCGAGAATCAGCGCGCGCTCGCAGACGCGTTCGATCTCTTCCAGATAATGCGAGCTGTAGATGATCGTGACGCCTTCATCGCGCAAGGCGAGTACGCGCTCGAGCAGAAAATTGCGCGATTGCGGATCGACGCCGGCGGTCGGTTCGTCGAGCAGCAGCAGCTTGGGGCGCCCGAGCAGCGCAATCGCGAAATTCAGGCGGCGTTTGAGCCCACCCGACAAGGCCTCGGCGCGTTTGTGCAGATGTGCGGCAAGATCGGCGGTCGCGATCGCCTGATCCAGCGTATCGCGCGTGGCCGCCGGCGTCAGTCGCGAGAACAGTTGCAGATTCTCGGCAACGCTGAGTGTCGGATAGAACGCCAGTTCCTGCGGCGCGAACCCCAACAAGGAACGCACGGCTTCCATCCTTTTCGGAATCTCGTGACCGGCGATTTGCAAACTGCCGGCGTCGGCGTGCAGCACGCCGGTGAGGACTGCCATCAAGGTGGTTTTGCCCGCGCCATTGGGCCCGAGCAGACCGAACACGCTGCCGGCCGGCACGTCGAAGGCGAGCCCGCTCAGTGCCGCGTGCTGCGCGCCGGGATATTGCTTGCGAACATCGCGAGCGTGAATCACGAAAGTCAGTTCCGATTGGTCAGGCGGGCAGCAGATCGCCGAAGATGGTGTTCATCCTGAGCGCCGGTTCTTGTCGATGCGTCGACGTGTTTCATTCATTCTGCCAGTTCTGCTGAGTTTGCTGATCGCCGGCCCGGTGCGGGCCGAGTCCGACACGGCAGGCAAATCTGCGGATATCAGCGATCGCACGGCACTGCTGCAGGCTCGGCGTGAACAGCTGGCGCAGAAACGTGAACGGCAGTTCCGCGTCGCCGACGCTGATCATGATCGCGGTCTGTCGCGCGCAGAACTGAGTGCCTCCGACCTGCCGCGCGTCCTTGTTCGGCGCTTTGATGAGATCGACGGCAATCACGACGGCGAATTAAGTCCAGAAGAGTTGCAGGTGATCGAGCACAGGCGCATTGATGATGCGAGCCGACCGAATGCAGTGGCCGGAGCGACAGACCGGCGCTGAGGATAGGGTGCTGCAATGCAAAAAAGTCGCCGCTATAATCGCGCCCCCTGAAGTCCGCCGCGCGCTTCGACGCAGTGACTCGAAACCTCGTCGAAGGCCTGTCCCCGGGCTGGAGCAGCCGTTTCTTTTCACCTGTGAGGATCGATTCACATGACGCGCGAAGAGCAGATCAAAGCCCTGGAAAAAGACTGGGCAACCAACCCCCGCTGGAAGAACGTCAAGCGCAACTACAGCGCCGCCGACGTCGTTCGTCTGCGCGGCAGCCTGAACGTCGAGCACACGCTGGCCAAGCGCGGCGCCGAGAAGCTCTGGAAGCTCGTCAATGGCGAAGCCAAGAAGGGCTACGTCAATGCGTTCGGTGCGATCACCGCCGGTCAGGCGATGCAGCAGGCCAAGGCCGGCCTCGAAGCCGTGTACCTGTCGGGCTGGCAGGTTGCCGCTGACGGCAATACCAGCGAAACCATGTATCCGGATCAGTCGCTGTACGCGTACGACTCCGTGCCGACCATGGTTCGCCGCATCAACAACACCCTCAAGCGCGCGGACGAAATTCAGTGGTCGCGCGGCGTCGAGCCGGGCTCCAAGGAATTCGTCGACTACTTCCTGCCGATCGTGGCGGAT
>DATCXY010000369.1:0-3358 GCA_036570585.1 Solimonas sp.
GTCACCGGCGCGTCGGACGGCCCGCAGCTGGCGACGCCCAGCATCAGAATCGCGGCCGCCGCCGCCGCGCGGAACCGCCGCAACTTCAGCGGCTGTCGAACTGCCATCCGAAGTCCTTGATCGTGATCCGCGTGTCGGTGCCGCTGAGCTTCACGCCAGTATGGCGCTGGTCGTTCAGATAGAGCGCGATGAATTGCCGCGACTTCGCCGGCAGCGCATCGAGTGCGGCGAAGGTGTCGGCCGGGATTTCGATGTCGCCGTTGAAATTGCGCGGCGTCGCGGTCAGGCCGCGTTCGATCGGCAGCTGACGGATCACGTCGATCGTGTGCAGGATCAGGTCGAGATGCTGATCCGGCGCGAACCAGATGCGCAGCGTCTGCGGCGGGCAGTAGAAATTGAAGTCCGGCAGTTCGCCGGCCCAGTCGTCGTCACCGATGACCTGCGCGTGCGCGGCCAGCGTCGCGAGCTGATCCATGTTGCGCGTGAAGCTCGCATCCTCGCTCGGTCCGGCATCGTCGAGCGAGCTGTCGTATGGCCGGTTGTCGAGCAGCGTGCCGCGCAGCGGCCGGTCGGTGCGAGTGAAGCGCCAATCATCAGGATTCATGTCCTGATAATCCTTCTCCCAGTAGCCGGTGTGACCGCCATCCTCGCCTTCGACGCGCAGGATGCGGTGATCCATGTTGGTACCGACCTTGTGCACGCTGATGTTCTGCGTGATCGCGCCGGGAATCTTCGGCTGCTGCAGCCAGTCGAAGGTCGGCAACTGGATCGCCGGATCGCTGACACCGCGCTGGTCCTCGTAGGCATACTCGAAGAACAGGCTGTCGTCGCCGGACAGATCGAAATCGTAGTGGCGCGTGTACAGGTCGCCGTAGCGGTTGATCGTGAAGATCGTCGAACCGCTTGCCGACAGATTGACGCCGCGGAACTGGCCGCGCTGCGGACCGCACATCTCGTAGCTGTCGTCGCGCGGCAGCCATGGGTCATTGAAACGGTAATGCTGGCCGTCGTCGCGCAGCGACCAGATATGCGAGACCTTGCCATTGCCGACCGGATGCAGGTTGCCGGCCGGGTCGGTCCAGTTCTGGTCTTCGGCCGGCGAGATCACCGTCCAGCTCCACGCGCGATAGCCCGGCGGCAGCTTGTAGCCGAGACCGGTCCAGAAGATCGGCCCCCAGCGCGACGACCAGTTGAACTGCTCGTAGCCCTTGAGCGCATTGTCCATGCCGTAGATGCCGCCGTCGGCGCGGATGCCGATCATCTCGTCGTCGTCCGCGGAAATGCCGATCAAGCTGCCGGCGAGGCAGGCCGGCATCGTCACCGCCGCCCACGGTTGCCCGATGCCGGTGACCGCGGTGTTCGACTTGAACCAGACCTCGCCGTCGCGCAGCGCGAACTGGTAGCGGCGGTTGAAGGTCTCGGTGTCGGTGCGCAGGAACACCTGTGCAGGCAGATCGGCGGGTGCATCGCTCGTCGCGTCGGCGGCCAGACCGTTGCCGACATCGGGACCGGTCACCTCGGGCCGCGTGTCGTCTTCCTGGCCGAGCGAACCTTCGAGGCCGATCGTGCCGACCAGCACGCACGGCAGCAGCACCGTGTCGGGATCGGGCTGCGGCATGAACGGTGTCTCGGGCCAGGGAGCATTCGATGCAGCCGTGGCCGGCGCATCGCTGCTGCCGCAGGCAATGAGCATCAGCGACATGGTGATCGGCAGCAGCACATGTTTCATCGACGAACTCCGCATCACAGCCAGCCCAGCACGGCACCGAACAGCAGCAGACTGCCGACGACGATGCTGCCCAGCACAGCGACAACCTTCAGTTGCTGGCGCGTGGTCGGCAGATCGTGCACCCAGTAGGCGACGAGGAAAAACGGCAGATAGCCGATCAGGAAAATCAGATACGGAAAACCGCTGTTCCAGTAGTGGTATTCCCAGGTCAGCGCGCCGATCGCATTGAGCCAGCATTCGACGCCCACCGCCAGCAGCGAATTCAGCACGGCCAAGAACAGCCGGTTGTTGATGCCCAATATCTTGAGCCGCGGGTCCGCCGGCAGCAGCAGCAACGAGGTCACGCCCATGACCGCGAACATCAGGCAGATCTCGACGTTGAGGCCGATCAGGATCAGGTACGCGGTCTCGCCGGGCGCGCCCCAGGCTGGCGCGTACTGCGTGAAATGGAACAACAGGCTGTTCCAGATTTCGTTGATCCAGTCCATGCACCAGAACGCCAGGCCACCGAACACCACCGGCCATTGTCGCGCGCGGACCTGCTGCGCATAGACGTACAAGACCAGCAACAGCAAGGGGATGACGTACCACGCGAAGTGGCTGGGATCGCGCAGGATGCTGAGCGCGCGTGCGGCGGAGTCGGTCGGTATCATGGCAGTCCGGGGAGAACAACAATCACATGCGCGGTATTTTCCGTCGTCACGGCGAGCTGCGGTAATGACGGCCGGCCAGATCGTTGGGCGCAACGGCCAGTCGGCGCTCGGCTCGGTGTCGGCGGCCTACGTCCAGGCGCTGCTGGACACCGCGGCCGCTCGTGGCGCCGACCGTGAACGGCTCGTCGCCGACGCCGGTATCACAACCCGGCAGCTCGGCGATCCCGGCTGGCGTCTCGATCTGCACGGCCTGTTGCGCCTGTTCGACCGCGCACGCCACGCCAGCGGCGATGAACTGATCGGCTTGCACATGGGCATGCAGGTGCGGCCGCGCACGTTCAGCGCGCTCGGCTACGCGGCGATGAGTTGCGATACGCTCGGCGAAGCGGTCGCGCTGATTCCACGCTACGAAAGCCTCGTCTACGACGGCGGCAGCACCGTCGTCAGCGCCGCGGGCGGCTGCGCGCGCGTCGCCTGGTGTTCCGGCATGCCGGACGGCGAGCGCATGCGGCCGGTCAACGAAGCGATCGTCGCCGGCTGGCTCAGCTTCGGGCGCTGGATCACCGGCATCCGCGGCGAGATGCGCGAAGCCTGTTTCCAGCATCGATCGCCCGCGAACCGCGCGGCGTACGAACCGTTTTTCGGTTGCCCGGTGCGTTTCGGCGCCGACGACAACGCGCTGAGTTTCGACATCGGTTTGCTCGCGACACCGCTGGTCCAGCACGACGAACAGTTGTACCGCCTGATGGAGCAGCAGGCGCAGGAACAACTGCGGCAGATCCATGGTGCCCAGCTCACGCCGCGCGTCGTCGCGGCGATCCGCCGGCAGCTGCCGCAGCAGACGCCGACCGCTGCACAGATCGCGCGAACGCTGGAACTGAGCGAGCGCAGCCTGCGACGCCGTCTGCAATCGGAGCAGATTTCCTTTGGCGATCTGCTCGCGCGCGTGCGACGCGAACTGGCCTTGCACTATCTC
>DATCXY010000370.1:0-6613 GCA_036570585.1 Solimonas sp.
CGCGATCGCGCTCGATGCCAATGGCCGCGCGCTGACCGACGCGACGCAGACGCAGGCCGGGGCGGCACTGTCGCTGCGGCTCGCGCGCGGCCGTGTCGATGCGATTGTCAACAGGACAAACGATGAGGCTGGCGAGGATAATCCGCGCCCGACTTGATGAACGCATTCACGGCTTGCGCCGCTCCTACAGGACGCGTTTGCAGGCGCGGCGCAAACCGCGATCCTTTCCGCTTCGAGAACCTTCATGGCCTGGCTGCAACTGCGCGTCCACTCGCGCCACCCCGAATTCGCCGACGAAATCCTGCACGCGCATGACGCCAAAGCCGTCAGCTTTGTCGATGCCGTCGATGACCCGGTGCTGGAACCGGCGCCCGGCGAGACACGTCTGTGGGCCAATACCGTCACGCTCGGCCTGTTCGTCGACGGCGCTGACCTCGCACCCGTGCAGGCGAGCCTGCGCGAGTTGCTGCCGGACGGCGACGAAGCACGCTTCGAAACCGAGCTGATCGAAGATCAGGACTGGGTGCGCGTCTGGCTCAAGGATTGCCCGCCACTGAAGTTCGGCGAGCGCTTCTGGGTCGTACCGCGCGAGAAGATCGCTGAAGTGACGCAAGAGGATGCGGTCATCCTGCGCCTCGACCCGGGCCTGGCATTCGGCACCGGCACGCATCCGACCACCGCGATGTGCCTGCAGTGGCTGACCGAACAGGAACTGCACGGCAAAACCGTGCTCGACTACGGCTGCGGCTCCGGCGTGCTGGCGATTGCCGCGCTGCTGCTCGGCGCCGAACGTGCGATCTGCGTCGATATCGACCCGCAGGCACTGCTGGCAACGCGCGACAACGCGGCCGAAAACGGGGTCGCCGATCGCATCGTCACGCTGCCGGCCGAACATTTCGTGCCGCTGCCGGCTGATGTCATCGTCGCCAATATCCTCGCCAATCCGCTGATCACGCTCGCGCCGACGCTGGCGAGTTCAATCAGGCGCGGTGGCCGGCTGGCGCTCGCCGGCCTGCTCGATCGGCAAGCCGAAGAGGTGCGCAGCGCGTATCAGGACTGGTTCGATCTCGATGCCGATCTGTCGAAGGACGGCTGGACGCGTCTGTCCGCGCAGTGCCGGATGCCGGCGCTGATCAATCGCCGCCGCATCGACGCGAAGCTGTTGACCGCGGGCCAGCCGTGGCCCGAGCAATTCACGGTATTGAAGAACGCGGGCATCGAGACCGTCATCAATCTGTCGGCCGACACCTCGTCAAACTACCTTGCCGATGAAGCGGCGCGCTGGCGCGAACTCGGCATCGACTACGCGGCGCTGCCCATTCCATGGCAGACGCCGAGCCGCGAGCACGCCGAGAAATTCTTCCGGCTGATGGACGCACGCCGCGGGCGCCACACCTTGGTGCACTGCGCCCTCAACATGCGCGCATCGGCGCTCGTTTATCTATATCGCGTGCTGCATTGCGGTGTGGCGCGCGAGGCCGCAATCGCCGACCTGCACGCGATCTGGCGGCCGGACGTCCCTTGGCAGGCACTGATCGACGAGTTGCTGGCCGGCTGAGAAAAATCACTCCAAGTTCCGCGTTTCGGCTTTTTCCGACACGGGTACGAGGGTATGATTGCGGCCCCCAAAATTTCTGGACAGGCTCGCGGCATTCAGCTCGCGGCTTTGGAGTTTTCTCATGTCATCGCTCCGTTCAACGGACATCAAGCCGCTCGGTCATTCCGTCTCGGAATGCCTCGACGATTTTTTCCGTGAATTGAACGGACATGCGCCGAAGAATCTCTACGATCTGTTCCTTGAACAGGTCGAACCGCCGCTGCTGCAAACGACCTTGCGCTACTGCCACGGCAATCAGTCACGCGCCGCCGAGATGCTGGGACTGAATCGCGCGACGCTGCGCAAGAAGCTCAAGATGCACAAGATCAAACCCGACGCCGCCAACTAAGCGCGCCTCTTCACGACGGAACCGACGATGACCGCCCCTCTCCACGCGCCGGTCCGCCGCGCGCTGCTCTCCGTTTCCGACAAAGCCGGCATCGTCGAGTTCGCCCGCGAACTCGCCAAGCGCGGTGTCGAACTGCTGTCGACCGGCGGCACCTACAAGCTGCTGCGCGAATCCGGCCTCGCCGCGATTGAAGTCAGCAGTCACACCGGCTTTCCGGAAATCATGGACGGCCGCGTCAAGACCCTGCATCCGAAAATTCATGGCGGTCTGCTCGGCCGCCGCGACGTCGACAGCGACGTCATGCAGCAGCACGGCATCGCGGCGATCGATCTGCTGGTCGTCAATCTGTATCCGTTCGAGGCGACGATCGCCAAAGCCGATTGCACGCGCGCCGACGCGATCGAGAACATCGACATCGGCGGCCCGGCGATGCTGCGCGCCGCCGCGAAGAATCACGCCTGGGTCGCGGTACTGACCGATCCGGCCGACTACGCCGCGGTGCTCGCCGAAATCGACGCCGGCGGCACCACGCAGGCGACACGCACCCGGCTCGCGGTCAAGACCTACGCACTGACCGCACGTTACGACGCGGCGGTATCCGGCTATCTGTCGGGCCTGCACGACGACGACACGCGCGATGCGTTCGCGCCGGTGTTCGGTCTGCAGTTCGACAAGAAGCAGGACCTGCGCTACGGCGAGAATCCGCACCAGGGCGCGGCGTTCTACAGCGAGCGCAATCCCGAAGCCGGCACGATCAGCGCGGCAACGCAGCTGCAGGGCAAGGAACTCAGCTACAACAACATCGCCGATGCCGATGCCGCGCTCGAATGCGTGAAGGCCTTTGCCAAGCCGGCGTGCGTGATCGTCAAGCACGCGAACCCCTGCGGTGTCGCCGTCAACGAATCCGGCATCCGCGAGGCTTATGAGCGCGCGTACCGCACCGATCCGACGTCGGCGTTCGGCGGCATCATCGCGTTCAACCGCGAGCTCGACGCGGATACCGCGAAGCTGATCGTCGAGCGCCAGTTCGTCGAAGTGATCATCGCGCCGCGCATCAGCGCCGCCGCCAGGCAGATCGTCGCGGCCAAGCAGAACGTGCGCTTGCTCGAATGCGGCGAGTTTCCGGCCACGCGTGCCGCGGCGCTCGACTTCAAGCGCGTTGCCGGCGGCCTGCTGGTGCAGGACGTCGACACGCGCATCGTGCGCAACGACGAACTCAAGGTCGTCAGCAAACGCGCGCCGACCGAAACCGAGATTCACGATCTGGTATTCGCGTACAAGGTCGCCAAGTTCGTCAAGTCGAACGCCATCGTTTACGCAAAAGACCGCATGACGATCGGCGTCGGCGCCGGCCAGATGAGCCGTGTCTATTCGGCAAAGATCGCCGGCATCAAGGCCGGTGACGAGAAGCTCGAAGTGCCGGGTTCGGTCATGGCATCGGACGCATTCTTCCCGTTCCGCGATGGCATCGACGCCGCCGCGCAGGCCGGCATCACCGCGGTGATCCAGCCGGGTGGCTCGATGCGCGATCCGGAAGTGATCGCCGCCGCCGACGAGGCCGGCATGGCGATGGTATTTACCGGTATTCGCCACTTCCGTCACTGAGGGCACGCGCCCGTTCGCGCAACTCGCGCCGCGACAGGCAAAAGGGCCTCGCGGAAATGAGGCCGGCGTCACAAACCGGACTGCCGGTTTCGCGAGCCGCCAGCTAGACTGCGGCGGTCGCCGATTGCGCATTCACGATACCTGCGCAATGACGGTGTCTACGTCACCGAAGGGGGAACCATGAAACTCGCATCCAGCCTGCTGGCCGCCGCCAGCCTGCTCGTCGCCGGCACCAGTTATGCGGCCTTGTCGGCCGGCGATCAGTACAACCTCGACCAGATTCGTTCCGGCAGTCCGGTCGGCATCCGCTCCGCTGCACAGAACATCCAGGCTTCGGGCAACTCGCCGGAGCTTGTCACCGACACACTCGCGGAGGCATTGCTCACCAACCAGAACAACGCCGGCACGACCTATATCGATGCGCTGTCATGGAGCTGCAAGGCGCTCGCGGCGACCGGCAACAAGCGCTACTACAGCGCGCTCAAGACCGTGGCCGACAACGATGGCGCCCACAGGAAACTGCGCAAGTACTGCAACAAGGCGGCCGACCAGCTCGGTAGCGCCGAAGGTCCGCAGTACGCCGCCGGTTCCGCCGCATTGAAAGGCCGCGCGGCTTCTGCATCCAAAAGTGAAACGGCCGCGGTCGCGGCATCTGCACCGCCCGCGGGCGGCTACAAGCCACTGAGTGAAGCCAAGGTCGACATGTCGATGCAGCAGGTCTATTCGATCATCGGTCCGCCGACCTCGACCAACTCGCACATCACCGGCAAGGCGTTCATCCCGTTCAACTTCCGCGGCAAGGACTCGTATCGCTCGATCGCCCACTACAAGGGCCAGGGTCGCATCGTGTTTTCGAATTCGAGCGCCTACAGCTCGGATCAGCGCGTGCTGGAAGTACAGATGGATCCGAACGAAAGCGGCTTCCAGTAAGACTTCCCGCAACAGGAAAGGGGCGGCGGAGCTTGCACTCCGCCGCCCCTTTTTTTATCCGTCAGCGCTTGCCGGCACCCACTTCGATATCGCCGCTGAAGGTATGCAGATCAATCTGGCCACGACCATTGCCGAGTGTCGTTGACAGATTGTGCGTTTCCTCGTCGCCATCGCGCATCGAGGCCAGGCCGTTGTGCAGGTCACCGCTGAAGGTCTTCATCGTCAGCTTTGCGTCCGTCGCTTTCGCCAATCGCAGGCCGATGTTGCCCGACAGCGTCTCGGCGCTGAGCGTGCCCCCGTCTTCGAGACCGAGCTTGAGCTGCAGGTCGCCGGACACACTCTGCAGCTTGAGCGTCTTGAACGCGCCGCCATCGAGTGACAGATCGCCGGACACCGTGTCGGCCGTGATCGCGCCACGCACGCCGATCGCGGTCAGGTCGCCACTGACCGAGTTCAGGCTGGTCTTGTAGGCCGGCGCCTTGACGCTCAGATCGCCGCTGACGGTGCTGGCCTTGATCTCACCGGAACCGACAACGAGCTGCACGTCGCCACTGACGCTCTTGGCGTCGATGCTGCCACTGGTATCGGTGACGCTGATATCGGCGCTGACGGCATCGAGCGACAGCTGCGCGCGCGCCGGCACACGCAGCTGCAATTCGGTTTCGTCGACGTGGCCGTGCATGCGATTCGGGTAACGGACGACGATGCTGAGGTTCTGCGCGTCGCCACTGATGTCGAGTTTCTCGACATCCTCGCCGAGGGTGCCGGTGATCGCGACTTCATTGCGATCCCAGCCACGGACCGTGATGGTGCCGGCCATGTTGTTGACGACCAGCTTGCCGGTGGCGGCCAGCGGTCGCGTCTCATTGATCCCGGTCTGCTCGCCGGCCCAGCCTGGCGACGCCACGCAGGCGGCAAGCGCCGCCAGCAACAGTGCCGTGGTACCGCGAAATTTGGTGTCATGCACGTTTCTTGCTCCGGAAAAATCAGATGGCCTGCGCCATCAGCATGTGATGCAGTTCATCGCTGCGGTTGCGCGTCGTCAACAGCAGGCGGCGCAGCGACTGGGAATCGGGATCCTGTTCCAGTGCGCGACGGATCTGTGCTTCGGAATTGCGCGACAGCTGCAGATTGGCCTTGACCAGTGCACGGCCACCAGCGACCGAACGCAGATCCGGTGTATCGGACAGATCGGCGGCGGCGATCACATCGCCGCGTGGCGCCGACGCGTCGGGAGGCGACCGCACGAAGGCCAGGCCGACGATCACCATCACGCAGGCCGCAGCGGCCAGACTCATCCAGCCATTCGCACTGACGCGGCGGCGACGCGGTGCGAGCCGCGATTCGATGCCGGGCCACAGATCGTGCGACGGCTCGGCGCCGAGCGCGAGCTGGCGCAGGCCCGCGATCGGCGTGTCGTCATCTTCGCTATCCAGTTCCTGCGGTTCGCGGTTCATGACAGCCATTCCCTCATCAGTCGGCGTGCGCGGTGCAACTGCGCTTTCGAGGTACCGACGGCGATGCCGGTCAGTTCGGCAATTTCCTCATGCGCATAGCCTTCCACGTCATACAGCATCAGGACGGTGCGCGCACCCTTCGGCAATTTTGCCAGTGCGCGCTCCAGATCCAGCCGTTCGCCGATGCGTTGCTGCGGATGTTCGCCGGCGGTTGCATTCGAGCCGGCATCATCATCGCCATCGCCAGTTGACTCCTCGAACGTCACCCAGCGTTTCAGCAGGCGATGCTCACCGAGCACGAGATTGACGGTCAGGCGATGCAGCCAGGTCGAGAATTGCGCTTCACCGCGAAACCCCGGCAGCTTTTCCCAGGCCCGGACAAATGCATCCTGGACGTGCTGTTCGGCCTTGGCACGATCGCCGTCGACCAGCCGCAAGCACAAGCCAAGCACGCGGCCGACATGGCGCCGGTACAGGTGTTCAAACGCGCGCGCGTCGCCGTCGACGGCGCGTGTCACGCATTCGCTGTCACTGAGCTCCTCGCCTGATGTCACCGCCAGCTGCACATTGCGTCCTTTCGTCGCCTCCATCACGGGTCGCCGCGGCAGCCTAGCATCGCTGCGCTTTGCAGCTGGGTCCGCCAGCGCATCCCATGTCATCGCGGTCATCGCTTGC
>DATCXY010000371.1:0-1726 GCA_036570585.1 Solimonas sp.
GTACTGTTCTGCGATCAACGCGCGCGCACGCGTGCTGATCGCAGCGAGAATCTCGGCCGGCCGCAAACCGTCGGCGCCGCGCGTCAGCGGATTGAGTTCCGCCATCTGCTGCAGGCCGGCAACCCGGATCTCGAAGAATTCGTCGAGATTGGCGCTGGAGATACACAAGAACTTGAGTCGCTCCAGGATCGGCACGGTTTCGTCCAGCGCCTGCGCGAGCACGCGCCAGTTGAACTCGAGCAGCGACAGCTCGCGATTCAGGAACAAGTCACTGCTCTGCCGGTCCAGTTCGGCCGGCATCTCGCTCATCGAGGCATCCGCACTCGGCATCTCGCGTCTCGCAAGGCTTCAGGAACGATCGAGTCTATGACAGTCGCATGAAGCCAAGGTGACATCGCGCCGGGCGGCGTCATCGACCCGCATGATCGTCGCTGACGGCGGCGCGTTCGCGTGACAGGGCCAGCGCCGGGTAGTTCGCATTCAGCCAGCGATATTGCAGCGCGCGCTGCGCGACCGCGGCGATATCCTGCATATAGCCGGCATTGATGGCGCCACCGATCACCGCACCGATGACCGGCACAAGGCCCAGGCCGAACACCGAACGACGTGCCAGGTTGAAGCCGATGCGATCGGCCATCGCCTTGATGCTCAATTGCGCGGCGCCCTTGGCCAGATGCCGCTCGGCGGCGCGTTCGACGCCATCACGCCAAGCCTCGGCGAACAGGTCGGCGGAATCGCACCACGCCTCCCACCCAGCCTGCTTTTCCTCCAGCGTGTTGGCGGACGCCAGCGCGAACACGCCGATCGCCAGACCGCGCCGCTCCGGCGCACGCCAGTCTTCGCCGTAACAATAGGCGGTGCGATGGATCGTGCGCAGCGCGAGCGCCAGCAGTGTCGGAATGTCGGCCGCCATGCCCGGCGCACCGGCCAGACCGAACAGCGCACCGCCACTGACGCCGAGCGCCATCGCGCGCAGTTCGACACGCTGGGCAAGCAGATCGGATTTCTCGAGCGACGCGGTGCGCAACTCGTCGAGCTCATCGACGTCGGCAGCCTTGAGCACATCACGGCGCACGGCGGTCCAGCCTGCGGCGTGATCAACACCGCGCAGCACGCCGCGCAACACGCCGGTCGGCACGATCTTCTGTGCAGCAAATGAAGCGATGCGTGTCGGCGTGCGCATCGTGCGCGTGCCCCAATCCGGCTGCGCGACGCGCCAGCGCTCGATCGCCTGCCATTGTGCACGCTCGTATGCGTTCAGTCGGGTCTCGGTGGTCATGTCCACACTGTAGGCGCTGACCGCCAGCACGCCAAACCGCGCGCGATATTGACCACGCCCGAGAGCGCCACGATAGTGCGCGCCATGTGTCTCATTGCCTTGGCGCTTGACGCCCATCCGCGCTACTCGCTGGTGCTTGCCGCCAATCGCGACGAGTACCACGCCCGCCCCACTGCACCGGCATCGTATTGGGATGACAGTCCGCAGATTTTTGGTGGCCGTGATCTGCAGCAACATGGCAGCTGGCTGGCGCTCGCCCGTGATGGTCGCTGGGTCGCGATCACCAATGTCCGCCGCATGGAAATACCGGACCCGGCGGCACCGTCGCGCGGTGGGCTGGTATCCGGATATTTGCGCAGCACGCTCGGCGCACGCGCATACGGCGAATCGCTGCCACCCATCGCATCGCGCTACGCCGGCTTCAATCTGCTGCTCGGCGACCGCGAC
>DATCXY010000372.1:0-1841 GCA_036570585.1 Solimonas sp.
CGCAAGATTGGTACACGAGACACGGCCGCGGGCCGAGCCTCGGACCTGCGCAGCAGCAACGTGCGCCAGATAGCGCGCGCGCGGCGCGGCACTGCGCTCACGAACCCGCGCGGTCACTTCAACAATCTGGGGATGCAAAGCCATCTCGGCTCCCTGCTCGGCGGACATGTATGAATACTACAAGAGCGCAGGCGGACCGGCCACTGGAAATCCATTTTCCTGGCCACGGCTCTCAGCATTCCCCTACGCTGAGACATTGAGACCGGCCTGCACGCCGTTTGTTCCAGCAATGGAAGGCAGTAGGCGCCAGCGGCCGCATTATGTAGTATTCATACATACAAGCAACAGAACCATCAGAGCCGCCGGTCGGCGCGAGGTGTGAACAGCATGGCAGCAGTCGGCGCATTCGATTTCATCCTGTTTGGCGGCAGCGGCGATCTGGCAATGCGCAAGCTGCTGCCGGCCCTGTATTACCGGCATCGCGACAGCCACGGCACCGAGGGCTGGCACGTGATCGGCATCGGCCGTCAAGCGCTGTCGCGCGATGACTACATCGCGCTGGCGTTCGACAGTTGCCGTCAGCATGTCACGCCGCGCGACTTCAGCGAACCCGCATGGCAGTCGTTCTGCGAATGCCTCGATTACGTGCAACTCGACGCCCAGGTCGCGGACGACTATGCGCGGCTCGCCGCGACGCTCAAGGATTGCGACCAGCGCACGCGCGTGTTCTATCTCGCGACGTCGCCGAGCCTGTTCACCGGCATCTGCAAGAACCTCGGCGCGGCCGGACTCGTCACACCGAGCAGCCGCGTCGTGCTCGAAAAGCCGCTCGGCCGCGATTTCGAATCGTCGCGCGAGATCAACGACAACGTCGGCCGGATATTCGCCGAGCAGCAGATCTTCCGCATCGATCACTACCTGGGCAAGGAAGCCGTGCAGAACCTGATCGCGCTGCGTTTCGGCAATGTCCTGTTCGAGCCGCTGTGGAATCGAAACTGGGTGCGCGACGTGCAGATCACGATCGCCGAGACGGTCGGCGTCGAAACTCGCGGCGAGTTCTACGATTCGATCGGCGCGCTGCGCGACATGGTGCAGAACCACCTGCTGCAACTGCTGTGCATCGTCGCGATGGAACCGCCGGCAAGCATCGACGCCGATCGCGTGCGCGACGAGAAGCTCAAGGTCCTGCATTGCCTGCGCCCGTTCACGGCCGACGATGTCGTCAACCGCACCGTGCGCGGCCAATATCGGTCCGGCGCCATCCGCAGCCAGCCCGTTCCGGCGTACCTCGAAGAGGAAGGCATCCCGCCGACGAGCCGCACCGAAACCTTCGTCGCGATCAAGGCCGAACTCGATAACTGGCGCTGGTCCGGCGTGCCGTTCTACCTGCGCACCGGCAAGCGCATGCAGGAACGCCTTGCAGAGATCGTCATCAACTTTCGCGGCGTGCCGCATCCGATTTTGCAGGCGACCAGCGGTGAGCCGATCAATCGCCTTGTCATCAGTCTGCAGCCCGACGAAGGCCTACGCCTCGACATGATGGCCAAGGTCGCGGGCCAGAGCATGGACATCCAGCCGATCTTTCTCGATGTCGCGCTGTCGGAAACCTATCGCGCACGTCAGTGGGACGCGTACGAGCGACTGATCGTCGATGTCATCGAAGGCAAGCTCACGCTGTTCATGCGCCGCGACGAGCAGGCCGCGGCCTGGCAATGGGTGGAACCGATCATGAAGGCGTGGGAGCACAGCACGCAGCCGCCGAAGTCATATCCGGCCGGCACCTGGGGCCCGACCGCAGCCAGCGCGCTGATTGCACGCGACGGCCACGCCTGGCACGAGGA
>DATCXY010000373.1:0-6276 GCA_036570585.1 Solimonas sp.
GCCAGGTGGCCGAGCGATAGCGCTCGAGCAGCGCACGCGTCTGATCATCGAGCTGGTCGACCCGTTTCTGCGATGCAACGCTCGCCTGCTGCGCACGCTGGGCCGTGTCCAGCGATTTCGTCAACGCATCGCTCTGCGCCCAGGCGCATGGGGCGATCGCCAGCACCGAGAGCAGCACCAGTGGTGTGCAGATCCTGATCATCGACGGCCTCACGAGGACGGCACCGCGCGTTCGATCCTTTGCTCGAACGGCCGCAGCCAGCCGCAAATCGCATGCATCATTTCCTCTGTCTCCTCGTCGTCGATGACCCAATGGCCACGCTCGGCGTAATGACGTTGCGCGGCCTGCGGATAGCGCTTCGCGAGCTTGCGCACCACGCTGGCCGGTGTCAGCCGATCTTTGCCGCAGCTTACGATGTAGACCGGACACCGGACCTTGGCCGTATCGACTGCGGCGGCGCGCGCAAAATCCAGTGGCCACATGCCGATCTCGAAAGCCGCACGCCCCGACTCGTGGACCAGGTTTTCGTAAAGCGCGCGATGGCGATCTTCCGGCACGCCATTGAAGGCGAACCGCCGCGCGTGCGCAAAACCGGGTTTGTGTGCGTTGCGCCAGAACATGCCACTGAACATCCACGGTGCAAATGCGCCGATGACGGCGGGCGTCAAGGCATTGATGCCGCGCGGTGGCGCCGGCGTCAGCAGCACCATCGCCAGCGGCTGGATCCGGGTCGCGAGCTGCTGCGCCAGCAGCGCCCCCATTGAATGGCCGATCAGGATCGGCGGCCGCACGAATCGATGTGCGGCGATCTGCTGTTCGAGTGCAACAACGTAATCGCGTAAGCCAAGGCTGCGGACCTTCAGCGGCTGATCGGTCGAATCGTCGTGTGCAAGCAGTGACGGCACGAAACAGTCATAGCCGCGCGCCGCAAGGATGCCCGCCACCCGCTTCCAGCTCGCCGCCGTGCACCACATGCCGTGAATCATGACCACCGGATAAGCCATGTTCCCCGCTCCTCTTCTTGTTGGTATCGCGTCCGCAAGCGTATCCCGACATCTGGCCGCTGCGGTGCCGGCGTGTTTTTTTGCGCGCGCCCCGACCGACTGTGCCGCAGCCGTCGTGCAATATCCTCGTCGGCTTGCAGGAGAAAATCCGGATTGCCGCGCTTGCCGCTCCGGCATTGTCCCGGGCAACAAAAAAGGCACCGCAAGGGTGCCTTCGTTGTTTCATCTGTGGCGGAGCGGACGGGACTCGAACCCGCGACCCCCGGCGTGACAGGCCGGTATTCTAACCAACTGAACTACCACTCCACTTCAAACTCTTGGTGGGTGCTGAGGGGCTCGAACCCCCGACCTACGCCGTGTAAAGGCGACGCTCTACCGACTGAGCTAAGCACCCGGTTGGGACCTTTGCCCGGTCAAGCAACCTACCGTTGGAAGAACGCTACTTTATCAGGTCCTTGAGCGCCTTGCCAGCTTTAAATGCAGGCGTTTTGCTCGCCTTGATCTTGATCGTCGCACCCGTCTTCGGATTGCGGCCTGGACGTGCCGAACGCTCGCGCACAAGGAAGGTACCGAAGCCGACGAGCGACACCTTGTCCTTCTTCTTGAGCGCCTTGCCGACGACTTCAAAGAAAGCGTCGACCGCGCGACCGGCATCGGCTTTCGACAGATCGGCCTTGTCGGCAAGCGCGGTGATCAATTCAGTCTTGTTCATGGATACATCCCCTCAAAAAGAAAATGGTGGCCGAAGCCGAATCGTGGCCCACTTAATCTATGCGTCATTCTCGCGTTCCGACCATCAAGGTGGCGCTCAATCCCGGCGAGCGCAAGTCGTAAGCTGTCGCGGGCTGCGGCGCTTTATAGCAAGCAGGTTTTCGAGCGTCAACAAAGCTCGGTCGAGGATTGACGCGGCCACAACATCCTTCCCATTTCACTGAAAAAAGCAAGCCCGCAGCATGCCTCATCGATTGCCGTCATCATGTCGATTCCGTTCGTCCGCGACATCACACCGTTGAGACGGGCGGCGGCAATCACGCACAGACGCGTGTCCATGATCTGTTCATGATGCGACGAGCAATCACAGCAATATCGTGCGAATTGCTTTGCTACACTCATCAGCCCACCCGGATTCCAGTAGCCGATGCCGACAACTCGAGGCCGTTTCAAGGTCCTAGGCGCAAGCCTTGCATTTTTGTTGGGCTTGCCCGCCGTGGCTGCCACGCCGGACACGGGTGAGCGCGCCATCAAACTCGACCAGACCGTGCAGGCACTCAAAGACGAAGTGCTCGAGTTCAACAGTGAAGCGGCCTCGGCGGAAGTCGATGCCGTGCTGCCTGACTATGACCGACTCAATGTCTACCTCAGCGTCAAGGCCGGCGGCCTGCTGCTGCAGGACGTCACGGTCACGCTCGATAACCACCCCGCCGAGATCTATCACTACGATGAATTCGATTCGCGTGCGATCCTCGGCAAGAACGCGCTGCAACGACTGATCCGTGTGTCAGCCGAACCCGGCCCGCACCGGTTGCGAGTCAGCTTTCATGGCAAGTTTGCCGACGCCAAGGACAGTGACCCACTGCTCGGCGACCAGTACGAAGTGACGATCGACAAGCCGGCACACGCCACTGATGTCGAGTTCATCATCGCCAGGGAAAGTCGCTTCGGTGGCAAGCCGAAGCTGACGATGAAGCAGTGGAGATCAGCACAATGAGATCGCTTGTCGTGCTGGCCGCACTCGCCGCGCTGCTGCCGCTCGGCGCGAGCGCCGTCGAAACTTATCAGCCAGGCAGCGCCGACGATCCACAGGTCCGGCTTGCGCGCTTCCTCGACGACGACAAGCGTCATTTCTCGGCGATCGTCGAACTGCGCCAGATTGCCGGCAAGACCGACCCTCTGAAAATGCCGGCCGAATATCAATGGCGGCTGGCCGACAACTATCTCGGCTTCGGCATGCGCGATCGCGCCGAGGAGATCTACCGCAACCTGGCCGCGACCGCACCGGACGCGAAGCGGATCGGTCATGCCAATCTGCAACTCGCCGAATTCGACTACGAGCGCGGCTACAACGCCGAAGCGCGTGCGACGCTGTATCGCATGCGCGAAAAGCTGCCGCCGGAACTGGTTCCCGAATGGCAGGAGCTGCTCGGCCGCGTGCTGATGGCCGACGGTCGCTACGGCGAGGCGGCCGATGCGCTGCTCAAGGACGAAGGCGACAAGTCCGAATTCGCGCGCTACAACCTCGGCATCGCGCTGCTCAACGACGGCCGCACCGTGCAGGGTCAGACCGTGCTCGACCGCGTCGGCACGATGCGCCCGGCGACCAGCGAAGATCTTGCGCTGCGCGACCGCGCCAATCTCACGCTCGGCTGGCAGTTCCTGCAGACTCAGCAAGGCGGTACGTCCAAGCCGGTATTCAGCCGTGTGCGCGTCGAAGGTCCGTTCTCGAATCGCGCACTGCTGGGGCTGGGCTGGGCGCAACTCGCGCCACAGGGCGCGCGCATCCAGAAAGCCGAAACGCCATCTCCCGAAGATCAGAAGAAAAAGGTGCTGACGAGCATTTCGACGCTCGGCGTGCTGATCAGGCCCGGCTACCTCGATCAGGATGTGTTCGATCGCGCCGGCATGCGTTCGTTTCGCCTCAACAACAGCAATCCGGAAACCGAAGCCGCGCTGCGCCGGGCACTGGTACCGTGGATCGAACTGACCACACGCGATCCGATGGACCCTGCAGTGCAGGAAGCCTGGCTCGCGATTCCCTATACGCTCGACAAGCTCGGCGCGCACACGCAGGCCTTGCAGTACTACGAAAAGGCGGTCGGCATTCTCGAGAACGCGCGCAAACGCATGAACGAGGCGATGGTGTCGATCAAGCAAGGTCGCATGGTGGAAACCATCGTCCGTCGCGACCTCGATTCCGAAGCCGGCTGGGACTGGAAACTGCACGATCTGCCGGACGCGCCCGAAACCTATTTTCTGCAGAACCTGCTCGCCGAACACCGCTTTCAGGAGGCGCTGAAAAACTACCGCGACGTGCGGATGCTCACGCGCAATGTCGAGTCATGGCGCGTGCGGCTCGATGGCATTGCCCATGACTACATCGCGACTGAGCGCCCCGCCGGCGATGCCGATGCACTGATCAAGCGCGCGCTCAGCGACGCGACAACGCCGAAGCCTGAACTCAAGCTCAATCTGCGCCTCGACCCGCAGCTCGCGACGCCCGGCACGTACAAAGCCAAGGTGGCAACCGCGCCCGCCACATTGCCACCGCTGACGCTGGCGTCCGCGCCAACCCGATTCAATGGACCTTACGAGCGCACCGTGGCACTGCAGGCACGTGTCGGCAATTTGCGCGAGCAGCTGACCATCGCCGGTACCGAACAAGCGCAATTGCTGCAGGACATGGCCATCCATGAACTCGAAGGCCAGCGCCAGCAGATCGAGCGCTACCTGATCGAAGCGCGCTTTGCGCTGGCACGTCTGTATGACCGCCAGTCGCAGGGCGACAAATAAGCCGTGAGCGAATTGATGACCCCTGAATCGCAGCCGCGCGCCCGCCTCCGTTCCACGCTGGCGCTCGCCGCCATCGCCCAGGCCGTGCTGGCCATGTCCGCTTGCACGCCGCAGATCGTCAAAGACTCGGCGCCGTCGATCCGCAGCACCATCGGCAAGGAAAAGGCGCCGGCACCCGATGTGTTGCCGATCATCAAATCGGAAGACGTCGCCGCCGATCCACAGAAGGCCGCCGATAATTATCGCGAACTGCTGAAGCTCAAGCCGGACGTCGACACGCGTGATGAGTCGACGCGCCGCCTCGCCGATCTGCAGGTGCAGATGGCCGATAGCAGCGGCGCTTCCCCGGATTCGGAAAAAGCCGTGCGCGAGTCGATCTCGCTGTACAAGGGCCTGCTGAAAGAACATCCGGACGATCCAAAGAATGCGCGCATCTATTACCAGCTGGCACGCGCGCAACAGAACATCGGCGAGCCCGATGCCGCGATCGACACGCTCAAGCAGTTGACCGATCGCCTGCCGGATTCGCAGATCGCCGGGGACGCCCATTTTCGTCGTGGCGAGTTGTTGTTCGTCCGCACGCGCTACGCCGAAGCCGAAACCGAATATCACACGGTGATGGCGCTCAAGGACGCGACGCCGTTCTTCGAGCAGGCGCAGTACAAATACGGCTGGTCACAGTACAAACAAGCCAAGTACGAAGAAGCGATCGGCACCTTCTGCGACATCCTCGACCGCGAACTGCCGCCCGGCCAGACCACCGACCCTGAAGCCGCTCTCAGTGGCGCCAATAAAGGCAAGATGGATCTGGCCAAGGATTCGCTGCGCGTGATCACGCTGTCGCTGAGTACACTCGGCGGCGGCCAGGCGCTGAACGACTATCTTGCCCAGCACGGCGATCCACGTTTCTATCCGCTGCTGTACGTCGCACTCGGCGAATCGATGCTCGACAAGCATCGCTACACCGATGCCGCCAACGCCAACGCCGCGTTCATCCAGCGCTATCCGGCTTCGCCGCTGGCCCCGACGTTCCAGACGCGTGTGATCGCCGCTTATGAAGCCGGCGGCTTCAACGATCTGGTGCTCAAGGAGAAGGAGCGCTACGTCGCGACCTACGATCCGTCGGCACCGTACTGGCAGGGCCAGCCGGCAACACCGGAAGTGATGGCGGCGTTGCGCAGTCATCTCGAAGACATCGCCAAGATCTATCACGCCAACGCGCAGCAGCAGCTGCGCGCAGCGAAGGCGCCGGTTGCGCAGCCGCCGGAAGGCTTCCTGATCGCAGCGAAGAACTACCGCCGCATCATCGAGCTGTATCCGCAGGATGCAAAACTGCCGGACATCAATTTCCTGCTCGGTGACGCTTTGCTCGATGGTGGTCACACACTCGAAGCGGCGCAGGAATACAGCAAGACCGCGTATGGCTATCGGGCGCACATCAAGGCGCCGGAAGCTGCCTACGCTGCCGTGCTCGCGTACCAGAAGTACGCCAAGGAAGTCCCGGCCGATCAGCGGCCGCAGGCGCTGAAACTGGCAATCGACGAAAGCCTGAAACTCGCCGACACCTATCCGTCGCACGCGCAGCGCAATGCCGTGCTGACGCAGACCGCCGATGACCTGTTCGAGCTCAAGGACTATGAGCATGCGATCGCGGTCGCCGATCAGGTGATCAAGGCGCAAGGCAACGTCACCGCCGAACAACAGCGTCTGGCGTGGAGCGTGACCGGCGACGCACAGTTCGCCCTCGCCCGCTATCCGCAGGCG
>DATCXY010000374.1:0-2796 GCA_036570585.1 Solimonas sp.
GATTCGAACCCGGGTTTAAGCCTTGAGAGGGCCTGTACGAAACTAGTTCCCATAATGTTTTCACGAGGTATGTGTGTCCAAAGTGTGTCCAGAGTGTCACAGACTGATCGATCGAACAGCCGCGCGTTCGTTGGTTTTAGCTGACCACATATAGCCGTTTGTGGTTTCGGCGCTGGCGTGGCCCATCAACTCTTGAATCACGCGCGGCGGCGTGCCGTTCATCGCCAAGTGCGTGCCGAACGTGTGCCGCAAGCGATGCAGGTGGCCACCAATCCCAGCGCGCGCGGCGTCGCGGGCGAAGGCCCGGCCAAGCGAGTTGATGTGCACGCGCGGTAACACGTACTCGTCATCCCAGCCGTAGGCCCGGGAACTGTACTGATCGCCGGCCAGCAATTTGCCGTGCTGCTTGCGTATCTGTACCAGCGCTTCATGCGCGTTTTCGTTCAGCGGTAGAACGCGATACTCACCGCTCTTGGTGCGTTCATCGTCCTCGAACGACAGGATCCGTATGTAGGCCTTGCTGACCTCCGACCACTTCAGGTTCAGGCCTTCGGCCTTGCGCATCCCGGTGTTGACGAACAGCTGCCACCACCAGCGCTTCGGGCCGGCGGCCATGTAGAGCTTCGTCAGGTCCGCCGTCGGATAGAACTTGGGCGGCTGCTTCTCCTTGCGCAACTGTCGGACCGACTTCTTCGGCCAGGGGAACTGCCGGATCAGTTCCCATTCGACGGCCTTGTTCAGCATGGCGCGGAGTTGGCGCAGCTCCTTGTTCACGGTGTCGGCCTTTACCGCCGCCGCCTTCTCGCCCTTGCGCACACGCTGGCTCGGCTCTTTGCTGCGGCGCAGCTTCCAGTCTTCGACCGGCTTAGTCTTGATGGCATCGAGGTCGTACTTGCCGAATGCCGGTACGAGTGTGTTGCGGACGATGCCGGCGACCCGGTTATAGCTGGTCGGGTATTCCTGCCCGAACCAGCGCAGATAGTCCTCGGCGAACAACGCGAACTGTGGAGCGCTGTTGTGTGCCGCGGTCAGATTGTGGCCGGTACGAAGTTCGTATTCCTTGGCAGCCAGCGCGGCCTCGGCTTCCTTCTTTGTGATGTCGCCCAGGCTTCTCCGCTGGCGTCCGTGGGCGTCCCGATAATCGAGATACCAAGCGTCCCCGCGCTTATAGACTGCAGCCATGGGATGCCTCGAAGGGTGAGGGCTTGGACGGTATCACGACCGCCGGGCAACACGCCGGCGGTGTCGTTCTTCGGCGGCAGCCAGAATAGCGAAGCCGGTGCGGGCCAGGGGAGGGGCTTGAGTTGCCTGATCATTCCCTGCCGCACGAGTGAAGGCGTTCTCCATCGCGCTGCGAATATCATCCTTCCGGTAAACCCGTTTCCCCATCCAAGGGAACGCACGTAGCCCGATCGCCGCAGCATGCTTCCGGAACTGCGAGTACGACACGCACGCGTAGTGCGCCGCTTCCTGCTCGTCGAGGAAGTCTTTGCCGGCAATGTCCGCCTGCTTCGTCACGGCTACGGCTCACTCCCCATCATCCGATAGCACTCTGCAGCCTGCTGCTGGTGCCAGCGGGCGCGATCGGTGAGTTCTCGCGGGATCATCGCGCCGAGCTGTTCCGAGTACGCGGAGAACTTCTCGACCTTGGCTTTCTTCGCCGCGATCAGCGATCGGTCGTGCAGCGGCGCGCAATCGATCAGCCCGCGCTCTTCGAGCATTTCGACCATTGCTTTCAGG
Organism: Solimonas sp.; assembly: GCA_036570585.1. Lineage (GTDB taxonomy): Bacteria > Pseudomonadota > Gammaproteobacteria > Nevskiales > Nevskiaceae > Solimonas. The sequence goes on from DATCXY010000374.1 coordinate 1,741, forward strand.
TCGACCAGTTCGCCGACGATGCGTTCCGCATTTGTGAGTGCTTGGCCGGGTTGCACCTCACCGAGACTGAAGCGCAGGGCCTTGCTGATTCGCTGCGCGATCTCCGAGCATTCCTCAGCGGCTACATCAAGCAGGTATTCGTCGTAGTTCATGCCGGCTCCAGTTCAGTCACGGTCGATGGCACCGGCGCGACAGCCAGTCCGCGCCGTTCGAGGTAGTCGCGCGCAAGCTTTTGCAGGTGGTGTTCGCTGATCTCCAGCCGTTCGATCAGCCCGGCGTCCGGGTTGCGCACACTCTCGATCTGCTCGCGCTTGATGCCGAGTACGCCGGAGACGACCGGATCGCTGCCTTCCTCCGATACGAGGAAATAGGCCATGACGGGGTCCTGTTGCCCGTCTCGGTGCACGCGGCCGATGCACTGCTCGTGCACGCCGGGCGACCAATCGAGCTCGCCGAACACGGCGACGCGGCACACGTTCTGCAGGCCATCGAGGCCGGCGCCGGAGCGCAGCGAGACGATGAGGATGCGACAGTCTGGATCGTTCATGAAGGTCTGCGCTGAGGCGTCCTTCTGCGACTCGGATTCCGAACCGGTGTACAGGACGGGTTTCAAGTCCTTCAGCTTCTCCTGCCAGATCGCATAGACCTCGCGATGCCAGCCGAAGAGCACGACCTTTTCGCCGCTCTCGCACAGCAGGCGCACGTACTCGGCGACGAAGGGCGCCTTCGCGACGCCGGTCGCCTGGCGCATCAGCGCATCGAACTCGCCGGCGGCGTTCATCTTCTCGCCGCGGAATCGCTCGTTGTGCGCGAGGATGATCCGCGCCAGCCGCTCGGCGTCGCCCTCGGCTTTCTCGAGCACGGCCGTGTCGGCGTCGATCGTATGCGGGATCTTCGTCAGCGCTGGTAGCTCGCGACCGACCTCCGCGCGGGTGCGCCTGAGCATGATGCCTTCGCGGCGCAGGTAGGCGCCGAACTCTACCGCGTCATCGATTCTGGCTTTGTCACCACCCTGCGACTTTCACCATTCGCGCACGAATTCCTCACGGGTTCCGA
>DATCXY010000375.1:0-7687 GCA_036570585.1 Solimonas sp.
ATTCGCAGCGGTGAGCAGTTTGTCTACGAATTTTCCCCTCCGGATGCCGGGACTTTCTGGTATCACCCACATTCCAACACCCTGCAGCAACAAGGAAGGGGACTCGCAGGCGCGTTGATAGTGGAGGAGGATAGTCCTCCACCCGTTGATCGCGATATCCTCTGGGTCCTGCAGGTTGCGGCCGACGCCGGGCAGTTCATGGCGGACCGCGATGCCGTGCCGTTCGAGTTCGTCGCGTGGTCCGATACCCGACAGCATCAGCAGCTGTGGCGAGCCGAACGCACCGGCGCTGAGCACCACTTCGCGCCGCACGTGGAATTCGCGCAGGCGGCGACCGCAGCGCGCCTGCACACCGACCGCGCGCCGGTTTTCGAGCAGCACGCGCGTGACGTGTGCATCGGTGACGACCGCCAGATTGTCGCGCCGTTCGGCGCGCCGCAGATAGGCGCGCGCATTGCTGCAGCGCTCGCCGTCGAGATGGTAGCTGTGCAGCACGCCGTAACCTTCCTGCTGCGCGCCGTTGAAATCGCTGCTGCGCGGCAGTCCGGCCTGGCGTGCCGCGTCGAGGAATGCTTCGCTCAGCGGATTGAAGAAATGCCGTCGCGCGATATTGAGCGGGCCGCCCTTGCCGTGAAACGGCGCATCCTGCGGCTCGCAATCCGGTTCGTAGTTCTCGATCTTGCGGAACAGCGGCAGCAGCTCGGCGTACGACCAACCGTCGCAACCGAGACTCGCCCAGTGGTCGAAGTCCGATGCGTGCCCGCGAATGTAGACCTGTGCATTGATGCTGCTGCTGCCGCCGAGCGTCTTGCCGCGCGGCTGATACATGCGGCGATTGCCCATGTGCCGCTGCGGCACGGTCCAGTACTTCCAGTTGCAGGCCCAGCCGCGCACCAGCGGAATGATGCCGGTCGGCATGCGGATCAGCGGATTGCGGTCGCGCGGCCCGGCTTCGAGCAGGCAGACGCGATGGCGGCCGTCCGCACTCAGCCGATCGGCCAGCACGCAGCCGGCTGAACCGCCACCGACGATGACATAGTCGAACGCCTGTCCATCATCCCGCATGGCACGCTCCTCCTTTTTCGATGGTGATCGATCGGCATCTCATCGTGCATCTGCCGACACGCGCGAAGCGATGATGGCCCGTGTCGCTTGCGCGCAGTACAGGGCGCAACGATGATCGGCGCAGCCTGGGCCAGCCATCGCGCGTCGGCAGATCAGGCCCAGACCAGCTTGCTTCGCGCGGCACGCCACGCTTCCACACGCGGCAGATAGCGCTGCTCGATGACATTGCGCTTGATCTTCATGGTCGGCGTCAGGAAGCCGTTGTCGGTCGACCACTGTTCGCCGACGACGACCAGGAAGCCGAGCTTCTCGTGGTCTTCGAGCGCGCCGTTGACGCGCTCGAGCAGCGCCTCGAACTCGGCGCCGAGCACATCGCGGCTGGCGCGGCCGGCGCCCAGTTCCTGCTGCGCGTCCGGCGACAACATCAGCAAGCCGAACGGCTGCGGTTCACCGGGGCCGGTGACGCAGACGGCCTCGACTTTCGGATGCGTGCTGAGCCGGTTCTCGATCGGCGCCGGCGCGACATACTTGCCCTTGCTGGTCTTGAACAGTTCCTTGACGCGGCCGGTCACGCGCAGGCGGCCGTCGGCATCGATCTCGCCGCAGTCGCCGGTATGGAAGAAGCCGTCGTCCGTGGTGTCCTCGGCGGTCTTCTCCGGCATCTTGAAATAGCCGAGCATCTGCCCCGGACTTTTCACGAGAATCTCGCCGCCGTCGCCGATCCGGCATTCGACGCCCGGCACCGGCTTGCCGACGTAACCGACTTTCATGTCGCCCGGCGTGCAGATATGCGAAGTCGCACAGTTCTCGGTCATGCCGAACACTTCGAGCAGTTCGAGGCCGAGCTGGCGGTACCAGGCGATGATGTGCGGCGCGAGCGGCGCGGCGCCGGTCATCGCCACGCGCGTCTGGTCGAGACCCAGTTCGGACAGGATCTTGCGCTTGATGACGCGCGACAGCAGCGGGATCGAGAACAGCAGCTTCTGTTTGCGCGGCGGCAGCTTGGCGTTGATCGCCAGATAGAACTTGGTCCACAACCGCGGCACCGAAAAGAAGATCGTCGGCCGCGCGCGCTTGAGATCCTGCTGGAAGGTTTCGAGACGATCGGCGAAGAACACGTGCAGGCCGAACACCATCGACGGCACTTCGATCGCCGCGCGCTCGGCGATGTGCGCGAGCGGCAGGTACGACAGGATGCGATCGTCCGACGTCGCGCGCCACAGCTCGCGCGCCGTGCGGCATGGCGCGGCGAGCGAGCGCAGGCTGTGCATCACGCCTTTCGGCGCGCCGGTCGTGCCGGAGGTGTAGACGATCGTCGCCAGCTCATCGAGATCGCGCGCGACGAACTCGCGCAGCGGTTCGTGACGCTTGATGAGGTCCGCCCACTGCGGCGCGTCCTTCAGTGGCGACATCGGCAACGCGATCTTCGGCAGCGACGCCGGCAGCACGTCGCGCAACTGGTTCCACGAATCGCTGATGCCGTCGAGCTTGCCGACGAACAGCAGCTTCGCCTCGCTGTGTTCGAGCACGTACAGCGCGGTCTCCGCGCCGATCGTCGGATACAGCGGCACGGTGATGAAGCCGGCCATCCACGCCGCGAGATCCGCGATGATCCAGTGCGCGCTGTTCTTGCCGACAATCGCGATCGTGCTTTTCGGCGGCAGGTTCAGCGACAGCAGATGCGCGGCCATGCGCCGCGCCTGATCGCCGACCTCGCCCCAGCTGTAGTTGGTGATGCTGCCGTCGGTGCCGGGCTGCGTCATGTAGGTGCGATCGGCGAATGCCGACTCCCAGCGCACGAACTGTTCGAGCACGCTGCCCGTCTGCGGTATTCCGCTCATTCCCTTCTCCTCCCTCGTGGCGCAGACACGATACGCCGATGGTGACTCGCAAACGGTCAAGCGCATGCGCCGTTTCGAACACCACGTCGAAGCGCGCACGACCGCGGGCCTGCAGCGGCAGACGCGGTGCCGAGACCGCGACGAATCGATCGGTTCATCGTCCCGAGCATAGCGGTTGACCCAAAAAGCAACAAATGTTATCTCTAGACAAAATCGACGGCTGTCGGTTTCGGCACGGAAACCCCGCAGAGGGCCGGGCACATGCGCGGAGGAGAATGATGGGCACGAATGAACATCGGCGCGCGGCGCGCCTCGCGGCTCCGGTCCTGGCGGCGCTGCTGGCCGCATGCGGCAGCTACGACGGCGGCACCGTGACCGGCGGCAACTCGGGATCGGGCGCCGGCGGCCCCTCGAACGCCAAGTCGGTGGAGGAGCATTTCGCGCAGAACGTCGCGCCCGCGCTGCAGTTCTGTCGCACCTGTCACGTGCCGGGCGGCGTCGCCGACGTCGACGACGGCCGCGACTTCCAGCTCGGCACCGATCCGGCGAACGACATGGCGGCGCTGAAAGCGAGCTGGGAGCGCCTCGGCGGCAACAATCCGACTTCGCGCATCCTGCTGATGCCGTCCGGTCAGGAAACTCCGCACAGTGGCGGCCAGCCGTGGCCGGTCGGCAGCGCGGCGTATCGCAACATGGCCATCCTGCTCGACTGCTTCGCCGATCCGGCCGGCTGCGGCAACGAACTCGGCGGCGCCGAGCAGCCGGGCACGCAGCTGGCGCTGCTGGGCAGCCGACACGGCGGTCACTACTGGTTTGATTACTGCGATGGCAAGCCGGACAGCACGCCGGTGCCGGAGGACCCGCGCGGACTGGTCGTGCCCGGCGTCAACGCCGGCAAGGCGGTGCTGATGAACGCGTACTGGCAGACCTGCCAGGCGGACGATCATCCGGCGACCTGCGGCGTGCTGCGCGAACGCGCCGAACGCGGCTTCCGTCTGGTCGTCGGCAACGGCGAGATCGGCGCCGGCACGATGTTCGGCGGCGACTCGCCGGACCCGAGCTTCGCGTTCCCTGCCGCGGACTACAACACGATCTGGAAAAAGGTCTTGCACTTGTCCAGCCGGCCGGCGAATTTCGATCAGCTCGTCGCCGAACGCTGGGGCATGCCGCTCGCCGACAAGGCCAATCCCTATCCATTGCCCGGTGAAGATCCGAACGCCAGCAACGGCGGCAGCGGTGTGTTGCCGATCGGCCTGACGCAGCTACGCAACACCGATGGCAGCTGGACCGGCAACATCGGCGTCACCTGCAACATCTGCCACGGCGGCGCCGTCGGCAAGGCGAGCGACGGTGAAGGGCTCGGCACGGTGTACGGCACCAATTCGCTGTCCGACATCACGGTGATGTTTACCGACCTCGCGTTCATCGCGCCACAGCAGGCGGTGCTGGCGGTGGTCTCGCAGAACAAGGTGCGCGGCACCGGCAACATCACCAACTTCCAGCTGTTCGGCACGCTGACGCTGTTCGACGATCTGATCGGCTATCTGACCGTACAGACCCAGCCGTCGACCGGTACCGAGGATCCGCCGGTCTGGTGGAACATGGGCAGCCGGCCGTCGAAGTTTTTCGACGCCGGCGAGAAGGTCGACTCCAAGCGCATCGAGCTGTCGTTCCACTTCCCGAACGTCGCCTCGCCGAACAACGTCGAAGGCAAGCAGTGGGTCATCGACCACATGCAGGACAGCGATGCCTGGATGATGTCGACCAAGGCGCCGCAGTGGCCGGCCGCCAAGCTCGGCGCGATCGACACCGCGCTCGCCGAACAGGGCGCCGTGCTGTTCCACAGCAAGGATCTGTGGGCCGCGAACCTGAACAATCCGGTGCCGCGCCCGGAAGGCGGCAACGGCTCGTGCGCCGGCTGCCACGGCGCGTACTCGCCGCGTTACGTCAACGACCCGGCTTATCTCGACACGCCGCTGCTCGAAGGCATCGCCGCCTACATCACGCCGATCGACATCATTGGCACCGATCCGCGCCGGCTCGACGGCAACAGCCAGGTCGTCGCCAACTTCGCGCGCCGGAACTGGTTCGCGTACGCCGACGGCGAGCTCAACGATCAAGGCGTGCCGCTATGCGGAGACCAGAACGACGTCGCACTGCGCGGCGATCGCAAGCTCGGTTATCTGGCGCCGCCGCTGTACGGCGTCTGGTCGACCGCGCCGTATTTCCACAACGGCTCGGTGCCGAATCTCTGGGAAGTGCTGAAGCCCTCGGAGCGCAAACCGATCTGGCGCCGCACGTCGGCCCCGCCGATCGACGGCGGCATCAGCGGCTTCGATTACAGCCTGGAAACCGGCTACGACCGCACCCGCATCGGCTGGAACTACGAGGCGCTGAGCTGCGGCACCGGCTCGCTGCCATTCGTCGACTGCAACCCGTCCGGCGGCGCGACGATCCAGGATCTGCTGGGTCTGGTCTGGGCCAATGGCGGTCTTGCGTGGAACCTGCTGAACCTGCCGATCCTGACGACGCAGCAGATCGAGGATCGCAAGATTTACAACACCAATTACTACAGCCAGGAAAATGGTGGCCACGAATTCACGTCGGTGCTGACCGACCAGGAACGGCGCGCGCTGATCGAATACCTGAAGACTCTGTGAGGTCGACGCGCGACGGTTCATGCAGCCGTCGGCAGACTTTTCAGGGTGGGTTTGCGCGGACGGCGTCGGCCGCGACGGCGTCGCTCTGTTCGACAGCGCCGTCCTGGCCGACGGTGAGCCACGGCAGCCCCAGCGCCACGAGCCAGCGTCGGCCTTCGGCGCACCCCTTGAGCATCGCGATGGTCGTTGCGGTGCCCGCGACCAGACATTGCGGGGCGAGCACCGACACGCTCGCGTAACCCTGCACCGGCCAGCCGTCGCGTGGATTCAGTACATGGCTGTAGCGTCGACCGTCGATCGTGAAGCTGCGTTCGTAATCACCGCTCGTGGCGATCGCGCCGGAGGTCATCTCCAGCGTCGCGACCGGCTGCTCCGGCTGCTGCGGATGACGCACGCCGATCCGCCACGGCGCACCGTGACGGTCCGGGCCGAGAATGCGGATGTCACCACCAAGGTCGACGAAACCGTGGCGCAGGCCGTGACGCAGGCCAAGCGCCGCCGCGGCATCGGCGGCGTATTCCTTGCCGAAGCCGCCGAAGTCGAGCTGCATGCCGGCGAGCGGCAAGGCGATGCGCGGCCGCTGCCATTGCACGCGTTGCCAGCCGATCAGCGGCAACAGCGCCGCCAAAGCTTCAGCCGACGGTACACGTTGCGCGCGGAAATTCCACGCCCTGCGCAGCACGCCGGCCGTCACGTCGAACAAGCCGTCGCTCTCGCGCCACGCGGTCGCCGCATAGTCGAGCAGCGCCGCGGTTTCTTCATCGACCTCGACCACCGTCGCCGTGCCCGCCGCCGCGTTGATCCGCGACACGATACTGTCGTCGCGGTAGCGCGAATACTTGGCCTCGATGCGCAACACCTCATCGCGCATGCGGCCGGCGACGATGCGCGCATGCGCGGCGTCATCTTCATCGGTCACGATCTGGCACGGACAGGCCATCGCGCTGAACGCCAGACGCACACCCGGACCAGGCGATGCGTGTTCGCTGCTGCCGCGAAAATCCTGCACGTTGGACTCCAGCTCGATCATCCGCATGGTCGGATGGCAGTGGCCGGCTTGTCCAGACGCTCACCATATTCGGCAACCGTGCGACGCATCAGTCCGGTGCAAAACGGAACGCCGTCGATCGAAGCTGCAAATCGAGCCATCGCGCAGCGTCGCAACACGTTCGCCAGCGCCGCCGCTCCACCTGTGTTCAGATACACGCCCCTTCCGCGCCGCACGGCCCATGACCCTCGCGACCTTCATCAAGCTTTCCGACTTCGACGAACTCGTCGACGCCGCCTTCATGCCGGAAGCACCGAACGTCGCGTCGTCGGAGTCCGATCTCGGCGAACCGCTGCAACACTTCGCCGACGCTGGCGCGATCAAGGCCAGGGCCGCGCAATGCGTCGCCGACGGCACGCACAACTATGCATTCGCGCTTCACTATCCCTCGACCGGCCGCACCGTCATCGAACGCCGGATCAGCTTTGATCCGCCGCGCGACGGTCACACGTTCCGCTACTCGTGGTCCGGCTGGGGCCTGATCCACCTGCATCTGTACGTCACCGACGGCGATGTCCTGCAATGCCGCGTCGCCGCGACCTCGCGCGCCTGGGCCGAGAAACGCCAAGACCGCTATCCGGAACTCGGTGCCGTGTCCGACTGGAACTGGCCGCAGATTGAAAGCATCGCCTTCCGCCTCAGTCGCCGCCTTGCCGCAATGGGCAAGACCGGCCCCGTCGCGCAGGCCTCGGAAATCTGGCAGTCCGCCGAGCAACGCCGCGGCCACAAGCCAGGGCAGGCGTGAATTTCGATCATCGTCATTGCCAGAAGCCTTGAAGCCTGTCCTGAGCTTGCCGAAGGACGACCAAGCAATCCGGTAAGGTCCCAACGGACTGCGCATCTGGCCAGGTAACGCGCAACGATCATCTCGAGAGTCCGCCCCCTACCCGTTCGTCCCGAGTGTTTCGCGCAGCGGAATGTATCGAGGGACCGCGCCACTCGATCCGGCAACGCAGACCCTTCGATACACCGGCTTCGCCGGCACTCAGGGCGAACGGCGAAAGAAATCCACACTCGGCTCACCGAGCGCTCAAATGGAGCGATCACAAAACGATCGTATCGAGAGTCCGCCC
>DATCXY010000376.1:0-4840 GCA_036570585.1 Solimonas sp.
ACGTGGTCGCGCAGTTGCGCGACGGCATGACGATCGGCATTGGCGGCTGGGGTCCGCGGCGCAAGCCGATGGCGCTGGTCCGCGAAATCCTGCGTTCGAATCTGAAGGATCTGACCATTGTCGGCTACGGCGGCACCGACATGGGCATGCTGTGCGCGGCCGGCAAGGTGAAGAAACTCATCTACGGTTTCGTGTCGCTCGATTTCATTCCGCTCGAACCGTTCTTCCGCAAGGCGCGTGAAGCCAACCAGATCGAGGCGATGGAGCTGGACGAAGGTCAGCTGCACTGGGGGCTGCGCGCGGCAGCGATGCGCCTGCCGTTCCTGCCGATCCGTGCAGGCCTGGCGACCGACCAGATGGCCAAGATCACGCCCCAGTTCCGTACCGTGACCTCGCCTTATGACGATGGTGAAGTGCTGCTGGCGATGCCGGCGATCAGGCTCGATGTCGCGCTGCTGCACATGCACAAGGCCGACAAGCTCGGCAACACGCGCCTGTACAGCCCCGATCCATTTTTCGACGAATTGTTCGCGCGCGCGGCTGACCGCTGCTATGTCAGCTGCGAGGAGCTGGTCGAGCAGATCGCCAGCACCGATGAAGCCGACGTGCGTTGCAATCCGTTCGAGCGCAGCCTTGTCAGTGGCGTGGTGCTGACACGCGGCGGTGCGCATCCGACCTCGCACGTGCCCGGCTACGGCTGGGATGCTGCACATCTGATGCGCTACTGCGCGGCGGCCGAAGAAGAAGGCGGCTGGACGAAGTACGTCGAAGAATTCCTCAAGGGCGACGAGGCTGCATACCAGAAAGCCGTCGGCGGGCTGGATGCCATCGTTTCTCTGCCGCGACAGGTACTCTGATGATGACGATCAAGACAAGCTTCATCGTAGGAGCGCGCCTTGCGCGCGACCTGCAGCCGGCCATGCGAATTTCGAGCCGCGCGCAAGGCGCGCTCCTGCCGGCGGTGGCAATGGAGTACGCCGCATGACGGCCGCATCGTCATTCACCCTCGCCGAGCTGCTGATCTGCGCCTGCGCCGATGTCTGGGCCGAAGAAGGTGAAGTGCTGGCGACCGGCATCGGCATCATCCCGCGCATCGCGCAGGGGCTGGCCAAGCTGACGCACAGCCCGCAGCTGATGATCACCGACGGCGAGGCCTATCTGGTCGAAGAGCCGGCCGTGATCGGTGCGAAAAATCACGAAGGCCGCAGCTACGCCGGCTGGATGCCGTACTCGCGCGTGTTCGAATCGCTGTGGCACGGTCGGCGACACGCGCTGGTCGGGCCGGTGCAGGTCGATCGCTGGGGGCAGGCCAATATTTCCTGCATCGGCGATTTCGCCAAGCCGAAGCGGCAGATGCTGGGCTTGCGCGGCTTCCCCGGCAACAGCATCAATCACACCAATTCGATGTTCGTGCCCAACCATGGCCCGCGCGTGTTCGTCGAGCAGGAAGTCGATGTGGTCTGTTCGGTCGGTTACCGCAAGGAAAGCTGGCCGGCGGGCGTGAAGAATGACTACATGCGCATTCACCATATCGTCACCGATCTGTGCGTGATGGATTTTGGCGGGCCGGATCACGCGATTCGCGTCATCAGCCTGCATCCGGGCGTGAGCTTCGAGCAGGTGCAGGCGGCGACCGGCTTTCCGCTGCTGAAAGCAGACGATCTGCGCGAGACGACGCACCCGACCGACGAACAGCTGGCGGTCATTCGCAAGCTCGATCCGAAGGACGTGCGCAGCAAGCAGCTCAAGGGCAATCCTCCCGGTAGCCGTCCGGCCGCATGAATACCGATCCGTCCCAGGCCGACGCGGTGCCGGTGCTCGATGGCTGGTTCACGCTCGATCGCGAGCGGCCGCAACTGCTCGGCAATCGCTGCGCGGCCTGCGGCACGTATTACTTTCCGAAACTGAAAAGCGGCTACTGCCGCAATCCGGATTGTGACGGCGAGGCTTTCGACGAAACGCCGTTGTCGCGTACCGGCACGCTGTGGTCGTTCACCAACGCGTCGTACCAGCCGCCGGAACCCTTCGCGCAGGTCGACAAGGACGCGTTCGTGCCGTTCGCGATCGCCGCGGTCGAACTCGAAACCGAGAAGATGATCGTGCTCGGGCCGGTCGTAAACGGCATCGGCGTCGAAGCTTTGAAGGCCGGCATGACAATGGAACTGGCACTCGAAGCACTCGCCGACGGCAAGCTGACGTGGAAGTGGAGTCCGTGCGCATGAAGATGCAGCGATCGGGTTCGGCTCGTGCCCCTCGATACACCGGCGCTTGCGCGCCGGCACTCGGGGCGAACGGCCGTAGCGAAGGAGCCCTTTCATCCCGTTCATGCCGAGTGGCCGCGGAGCGGCCGTGTCGAGGCACATCGCATGAGTGAGCATCGCGACATCGCCATCCTCGGCGTCGGCATGCATCCGTGGGGCAAGTGGGGCAAGAACTTCGTCGACTATGGCGTCGTTGCCGCGCGCGCCGCGCTCGCGGACGCCGGCGTCAACTGGCGCGATGTGCAGTTCGTGTCCGGCGCCGCGACGATCCGCAACGGTTACCCGGGTCAGGTTGCCGGCGCGACGTTCGCGCAGGCGCTCGGCTGGCAGGGCGCGCAGGTCAACACGTCGTACGCCGCATGTGCGTCCGGCTCGCAGGCGCTCGCTGCGGCGCGCTCGAAGATTCTTTCCGGTGAATGCGAGGTCGCGCTGGTGGTCGGCGCCGACACCACGCCGAAGGGTTTTCTCAAGCCGCAGCCAGGTGATCGTCCGGACGATCCGGATTGGGTGCGCTTCCGTATCGGCATCACCAATCCGACCTACTTCGCGCTGTACGCGCGTCGCCGCATCGAAATGTACGGCGACACGCTCGCCGACTTCGCGGCGGTCAAGGTCAAGAACGCGGCGCATGGGTTCAGCAATCCGAATGCGCGCTATCGCAAGAAATTCACCGCCGAGGATGTCGCGGCATCGGCGATGCTCGCCGATCCGCTGCGCCTGATGGATGTCTGCGCGGTTTCCGACGGCGCCGCCGCGCTGATCGTCTCCAGCGTCGCGTACGCGTCGAGGATCGGCAAGGCGAGTGCGCCGCGCGTCGCGGCGATCTCGACGGTGACGCCGAGCTTTGCTTCGGCGCTGGTCGAGATGCCGGACATCGCCACCGACTCGGCAGTCGCCGTGCCGGCGCAGAGCTTCCGCGCGGCGTTGCCGAAAAAGGCCTATGAGGAAGCCGGCATCGGTCCCGAAGATGTCAGCGTCGCCGAGGTCTATGACCTGTCGACGGCACTGGAACTCGACTGGATCGAAGACCTGCAGCTGTGCGCGCGCGGCGATGCCGCGAAGCTGCTGCGCGATGGTGCAACCACGCTCGGCGGCCGCATTCCGGTGAACCCGTCCGGCGGCCTGGCTTGCTTCGGTGAAGCGGTGCCGGCGCAGGCGCTGGCACAGGTTTGCGAACTCGCATGGCAGATGCGCGGTGAAGCCGGCGAACGTCAGGTCGCCAACGCCAGGGTCGGCATCACCGCGAATCAGGGATTGTTCGGCCACGGCTCGTCGGTGATCGTGAAGCGCTGACATGACCGCAATGGACACCGCCACGGATGCAAGCGAAGGCGTCGTGCTGTACGACGCGGCCGATGGTATCGCGACGATCACGATGAATCGTCCGCGCTATCACAACGCGCAAAATTCGAAGATGACCTACGCGCTCGACGCGGCATTCCGTCGCGCGGTTGACGACGACGCGATCAAGGTCATCATCCTCGCCGGCAACGGCAAGAACTTTTCGGCCGGCCACGACATCGGCACGCCGGAGCGCGACGCGCATGAGAGCTTCGAACGCGAGCATCTGCTGCCCGACCATGTCGGCAAGCCGGGTGCCGAATTCCAGCTGGTGCGCGAGCAGGAGGTTTACCTCGGCATGTGCCGCCGCTGGCGCGATATCCCGAAACCGACGATCGCGATGGTGCAGGGCGCGTGCATTGCCGGTGGCCTGATGCTGGCGTGGGTTTGCGATCTGATCATCGCCAGCGACGATGCGTACTTCGCCGATCCGACCGTGACGATGGGGATTCCCGGCGTTGAATATTTCGCGCATGCGTTCGAGCTGCATCCGCGCATCGCCAAGGAGTTTCTGTTTCTTGGTGAGCGCATGAATGCCGAGCGTGCCTGCACGATGGGCATGGTCAATCGCGTGACGACACGCGATGCGCTGGCGACGCAGACGCGCGCGATCGCACACAAGCTCGCCGCGCAGCCGCGCATGGCGCTGGCACTGACCAAGCAATCGATCAATCACGTCGAAGACCTGCGCGGCAAGCGCACGGCGATGGATGCGGCGTTCGGCTGGCACCACTTCGCACACGCACACAACACCTTGCTGACCGGCAACAACCTCGCGGGCCTCGACGCAAAAGCGATGGCGGCGGCGAACAAGGCGAACGACGCATGAGTCTGAACACGCCACTGACCGAACTGCTCGGTTGTCGCTATCCGGTCGTGCAGACGGCGATGGGCTGGGTCGCCGATGCCAGGCTGGTTGCGGCAACGACCAATGCCGGCGGTTTCGGCTTTCTCGCCGCGGCGACGATGACCACCGACACGCTGCGTGAGCAGATTGCCGTGGTACGCAGCGCGTGCGACGGCAAGTTCGGCGTCAACTTCCACATGTTCCAGCCGAACGCGCGCGATGTGATCGAGCTGGTGCTGGAGAACGCGGATCGGATTCGCGCAGTGTCCTATGGCCGCGGGCCGGATGCGAAGACGATCAAGCGCTTCAAGGATGCCGGCGTGCTGTGCATGCCGACCGTCGGCGCGCTCAAGCATGCGGTGAAAGCGGTCGAGCTCGGCGCCGACATCAT
>DATCXY010000377.1:0-13278 GCA_036570585.1 Solimonas sp.
GCTCAGCGCAGCGGCGACGAACTTGGTGATGGCGATGGCGAGATTTCCGGCGAGCGCCGCATAGATGACTTTTCGCGACGCGGGGACTGCGTTCTGCTGCGACATTCGATGTCCCTTTTAAAGCGCGCGATGCCGCTTTCACGACGCCGAATCTGCAGGACGCGGGGCGGGCTCTGCGCGGTCGCCCGGTTCGTTCTTGTTGACACCGCGTATATTGAGCGCGGCCAGACAGAACTGCAGTGCGATCAGCGCCCACGCATGGTCATGCAAGCCCCACGCAACCCACAAGACGCTGCTAACCAGATAAACCCAGAATCCGGCCTTGCGCCGACGCTTGTTCTGCGCGGCCACCAGCCACGCCGCGCCGACTGTGGTCGCCATCGCGAACCATTGAATCGCATCGAGTCCCATGCCTTACTGTTGGGGTTGGCATGTGAATGGTCGCTGTCCCAAAATGATGGTGCGCCCGTTCACTCTGAATTCATCGCCACCTCATCAAGGTCACGCCCATTGCCGCGCCATTGCAAGGAGAGATCGTGAACAAGCTGAAGAAGGTGTTGACGGCTGTGGTCGATGCGTCCAATCGTCCCGCCGAAGGCTGGCGTTTCCTGCGGCAGGCGGTGCGCGAACTGCATGTCGTGCTGCAGGGCGTGACCAGCATCGTCGCGGAATTCGAGGAGCGACTCGATCGTCTGGAGGCGGCAGCGACCCACCGTCGTACTCCCCCGCCCGCGCCCCGGAAGCGGGCTCGCCCGAAATCCAATTCCGCGCCGCGCAAGACCGCACGCAAGACCCGAATCGCGAAATAGGTCGGGCCCCGGACGGCAGCAGGCAAGGAAGGCGGTTCAAGGCAGCCTGGTTTGTGCCCGCTGAAAACACCGATCAGTGTTCGGCGTCGAGCTTGTCGGCCATGGTCTTGTGCACTTTCAGCGTCGGCAGCGTCGCGGTGGCGAACATCTTGATGTCGGCATCCTTGCTGTCGTTCGCGGTATCACTGAACAGATCGACAGCGTCGTCATGGGCGCTGCTCATCATGTCGCTATATTCATCGTCGAAGTTCTTGGCACTGGCTTTGTTCAGATCATCAAGCTTGTCCTGATGGTCCTTGTCCAAGGCAGTCGGCAGGGTCACACCTTTCTTCTTCGCGAGCGCCTTTAACTCGTTGTCGGCCTGGCTGTGATCCTTGATCATCTTGTTCGCGAAATTCTTGATCTCCGGATTACCGGATTTGGCGACCGCAACCTTCGCGGCGGCAATTTCCGTCATGCCGGACATCGCCGCCTTCTGAAAGAACGCGGCATCATCCTTTGCCATGGTCTTGTTGGTCGTCATCATGCCGGCGTCCGCGCCCGGCATCGCGTCTTGTGCAAGGGCAAGACCACTGCCGCAAAGCGCCGTGCCCGCCAACATCGAGATGGCAATCGCAGTCGGCCGAAAAATCTTGTGCGTCATCAGGTTTCTCCAGTGTCGTGGGGGACAAGGTTTCGTCCTGCATCCATCACAACGTACGACGTGTTAATTCGCACTGAACTTCAGGTTCATCTGCGCATCAGAATTGAAACACCGGATCGTCCTCGGAGTCCGCAATGGGCATACAGCTCGAAGGAAGTTGCCGCTGCGGCGGCGTCCGCTTTTCTGCTGAAAGTCACACCCCGTATCCGTACCAACGCTGCTACTGCACGATCTGCCGAAAGACGGCGGGAGGCGGCGGCTATGCCATCAATCTGATGGCCGACGGCGCGAGCCTGAAGGTCCGGGGTCGCAAATGGCTCGGCATCTACCGCGCCAAGCTGGAACAGGATGGCCGCTGCCGGACCAGCTCCGGACAACGCCATTTCTGCACGCGCTGCGCGAGCGCACTGTGGATGTACGCACCAGAATGGCCGGATCTGATCCATCCGTTTGCTTCTGCAATCGACAGCGCCTTGCCGGTGCCGCCGTCCAGTGTCCATTTGATGCTGCGCTACAAGGCCGACTGGGTGCGGCCACAGTTTGGACGCGGCGACCAGCGTTACAGCGAATATCCGGAACTGTCGATCGAAGCCTGGCACCGCCGGCGTGGCTTGTGGATCGACTGAGTCGTCAATGGCGGTAGCTGACGCGCCAGATCATTTTGGCGGCGTCATCGGCGACCAGCAGCGCGCCATCGTTCGCGACGGCAATACCAACCGGCCGACCATAAACCTGATTCTCGCCGGCGTCGGCGATGAAGCCGCTCAGAAAGTCTTCGGGCGCCGCACTTGGCCGGCCGTCGACGAACGGCACGAACACGACGCGATAACCGGCGAACGTCGAACGGTTCCATGAACCATGCTCGCTGACGAAGACGCCGCTGCGATAGCGCGGCGGGAACGCGGTGCCCCGATAGAACGCCACGCCAAGTGGCGCAACATGCGCACCGAGCGAAAGATCCGGCACGATCGCCTTGGCGATCAGATCCTCATGGCCGCTGGCGTCGACACGCGGATCGATGTGTCCACCCCAGTACGAATACGGCCAACCGTAAAAACCGCCATCGACAAGCTGCGTCAGATAGTCCGGCACCAGATCATCGCCCAGACCATCGCGTTCATTGACCGCCATCCACAGCGTCGTGCCGTCCGGGGCCATTGCCAGTCCAGTCGGATTACGCAGGCCACTGGCGTAAACGCGAACACCGGAGCCATCCGGGTTGAATTCGAGAATGTTCGCCCGCTGCGCTTCGGCCTCCATCCCGCGATCGGCGACATTGCTGCTGGAGCCAATCGACACGTAGAGCTTGCGACCGTCAGCGCGCGCGACCAGATTACGCGCCCAGTGGCCATTGTGTGGCCCCGCGGGTAGCGACAGGATCTTGCGCCCGTCGCCGGCAAGCCGGGTGTCCCCTCGGTGGTAGGCAAACTGCCAGACCGCAGCGGTCGCGGCGACGTAGAAAGTATCGCCTAGCAGCAGCATGCCGAATGGCTGGTGCAGGCCTGACAGAAACACCGTACGGGTTTCGGCAATGCCATTGCCGTCGGCATCGCGCAATAGCGTGATCTGTCCTGCCGTGCCATTGCGGCCCGTGGCTTCAGCGGTCAGCACGTCGCCATTGGGCAGGACATAGAGTGAGCGTGGATTGATCAACCGGGCTGCGAACGAGCCGACGACAAAGCCGGTCGGCGTTTGTGGCGTCATGCCTTGCGGCCAGCCGATCGGCTGGCTCACGCGCACGTGCGACATCCGCGTGTCGGGTGGCGGAAGCCTTGGCAATGGCACGACACGTTCGCCACTGCCGGCCCCCGATGTGGAGAACGCCGGCGGCTTCGGCCAGGCTGCGCCGGACATCGTCAAGCCTGCAGTAAGCACGATCGCCAATAATCGGTCGCTGAACATTGCTGATATCTCCGCAGCGTTTGCGCACATGCATCCAGTTGGCTGGCGCAAGCTTGCCGCATATTTCGTCAAGCGTATCCAGCAAGGCGCCGCGAACATCCAGTCGCGTCGCAGTGGTGGCGATCCGTCAATTCACCGGAGCAACAAAATGGCAAAGGTATTGGTGCTGTACCACAGCGTACATGGACACATTGAAACAATGGCGCAAGCCATTGCCGCAGGCGCACGTGAGGCCAAGGCCACGGTCGACATCAAGCGCGTACCGGAGACGATTGCCGAGGATGTACTGAAGAAAATCGGCGCCAAGCTTGACCAGGCGGCGCCGATCGTGACAGTTGAAGACCTGCCGAATTACGACGCGATCATTTTCGGCACGCCGACGCGCTACGGCAACATGACCGGCCAGATGCGCACGTTTCTCGACCAAACGGGTTCGCTGTGGGTGAAGGGCGCGCTGGTCGGCAAGGTCGGCAGCGTGTTCACGTCGAGCGCCACGCAGCACGGCGGCCAGGAAAGCACCATCCTCAGCTTCCATTTCACGCTGCTGCATCAGGGCATGATCATTGTCGGCCTGCCTTACACCTGCCAGTTGCAGATGGGCCTCGATGAAATCAAGGGCGGCAGCCCTTACGGCGCTTCAACGATCGCCGGCGGCGATGGCAAACGCACACCGAGTGAGCAAGAACTGGCGATGGCGCGTTTCCAGGGCCGCCATGTCGCCGAGATCGCCGCACGGCAAAGCGCGAATCCGTAATCGAGGTCTGCGCCGCATGGCAGTGCGATTACGTCGCCGGACATTGGCGATTGGAGGAAATTCACGAAATTTGAAGGACTTCCGAATATAGGCGACTATCATCGGCGCCTGCCGCAGCGGTTGCCGCAGCCATCATTGACCCCACTGAGGCGGCAGTGTATAACGCCCCACCTTGCGTCGGCTCGTGCTAGAAAAGAAACGATGAAAGCCAAGAAAACTCCCGCGAAAAAAGTGGTCAAGCCGAAGGCTGCTGCCAAGCCTGTCGCCAAAAAATCAGCTGCGGCGAAGAAACCTGCGCCGTCCAAAGGCGGTCTGATCAAGAAGCTGACGAATGCGTTGAAGGGCAAGCCCGCCAAATCCGTCGCGAAGAAAACGCCGACGGCGGCCAAGCCAGCCGCACGTCCCGCCCCCAAGAAAATAGCGAAATCGCTCGCTGGAAAAGCCAACGTGCAGAATAAAGGTAAGCCGTCGAAGACCGCGGCTGTTGCAAAATCGCCTGTGAAACCCGCCGCGACGCCGAAGCACGCGCCGCCGCCGCCGAAGCCACGCGCGCCGAGCAAACGTGTCGTGCGCGCCGTCGGTGTGCAGTTGAACGAAGACGATATCCGTGACATGTCGGAAGACGAGTACATGGACGACGCGCAGCTCGGCTTCTTCCGCACGCGGCTGCTGCACATGCGAGAGGAAGTGCTGCAGCGCGAGCTGGACGTCAAGGAACGTCTGCACGAGCGCGAAGTGTTTGCCGATCCGGCCGACCGCGCGACCGCCGAGGAAGAGCACTGGCTCGACCTGCGCTTGCGCGAACGCGAATCGCTGCTGCTCAAGAAGATTGACGAGGCGCTGCGCCGCATCGAGGGCAAGGAATACGGCTACTGTGAAAAGACCGGCGACCCGATCGGCATCCCGCGTCTGCTGGCTCGTCCCACGGCGACGGTCTGCGTCGACGTCAAGGGCCAGGACGAGCGCGTCGAGGCCCAGTTCCGCGATCGCTGACCGTCAGTCCGCTTCCGCTCGCGAAAAGACCCGCCATTGGCGGGTCTTTTCGTTTCTGCATCGCGCGATGCTTCGCCGCTTACTTTGGCACGCCAGGCCGGACCAGGCCGACCATGACGCCGGCAATGCGAAAACCCGGCAGTTCCTGTTCATCGACGGCGCGCTCGAGATTGATCACCAGCGGCTCATAACGCGCATTTTCCGGTAACAGGCGCACTTCCGCGCCGCGCCGCTGATAGCGCTTCAGTGTGATGCTTTCCTCGCCGGTACGCCGATCGAGCAGGCAGGCGGCAATGATCTCGCCGTTGCGGGCTTCGGCCTGATGGTGGATGCCGACCAGATCACCGCTGAGGATGCCCGCCTCGATCATCGAATCACCGTCAACGCGATGCAGGAAGTCGGCGCGAGGCCGGAACAGATCGGGATCGATGCGCAACCACTCCTGTGCATTTTCCGGCGCGGTGATCGGCGCGCCCGCTGCGATGTTGCCGAACAGCGGCAATTCGAACTGCCGCGGCGTCGCGTCTTTCAGCAGACGAATGCCACGCGCATCGTTCGGCGATAGCTCCAGTTCGCCCTTGCGCGCCAGTGCCAGCAGGTGCTCGCGCGCCGCGTTGCGGTTGAAACGGAAGTGATCGGCGAGATCGCCATGCGATGGCGGGAAGCCGCGTTCGCGGATCCATTCCTGAATGAAGTTGAGAATTTCGAGTTGCCGGGACGTCAGTGACATGGCTTGCAATGACCGGTGGGTTCGATTACTGTGCAATTGCACAGTCCTGAGCGAGTGAACAGTATATGAGCATGCCACGAACCGCAAGCAAACGCAGCCGGTCCACCCCGTCCCGTCGCGGCCGCCGCAGCACCACGATGGCAATCGACACCCGTTACATCACGCCGCCAAGACGCCGCGAGATCGTCGCGGCGGACACGCATGACTGGCACGACTGGCTGATTCCGAGCGGCGTCATCAGCGTGCTCGCCAGCATCACGCTGTACCACCACGCAGTGCTGATTGGCGTCGTCCAATCCTGGCTCTGAGCCCGGAATCTCGGCAAATGGCCTTCCCGCATTGACAGTTATTTCGTTATGTAGAACGCTACATAACGATGATCACGAAATCCACACAAGCGACGTCCCGACAATTTGTTGCGACCCTGCTCGTTGTGCTGTTGTCATGGCCTGTCCACGCGCACGCCGATGAGGTCCGCGTCTACGCCGCCGCCAGCCTGACCGACGCGATCGGCGAACTCGCGCAAGATTATTCGAAAACCCGCGGCACCGAGATCAAGCCAGTGTTCGCCGCGTCGTCGACTCTGGCCAAGCAGATCGACGCGGGCGCGCCAGCCTCGATCTTCATCTCCGCCGATCGCAAATGGATGCAGTATCTGACCGATCGTCAGCGCATTGCCGCCTCGGCGTCACACGATCTGCTCGGCAACGCGCTGGTCCTGATCGCTCCGAAAGGGCAAGCGTTCAAAGTCCGCTTCGAGCCCGATTTCAAACCCGCATCGGCTTTCGACGGCCGGCTTTGCACCGGTGATCCCGACGTCGTGCCCGCCGGCATCTACGCCAAGGAAGCGCTGGTTCATCTTGGCTGGTGGCCCGCGCTACGAGGACGGATCGTCGGCACCGACGATGTCCGTGCAGCGCTCGCGTTTGTCGAACGCCGCGAATGTGCGGCCGGCATCGTTTACAGCAGCGACGCGAAGATCAGCGACAAAATCGAGATCGTCGGGACTTTTCCGGAGAACTCGCACACGCCGATCGTCTATCCGGCGGCGCTGATCGGCAAACCCGGCGCCGATGCGCAGGGCTTTTACGATTATCTCCGCACACCCGCCGCGCGCGCGGTGTTTTCACGTTTCGGCTTCATGGTGCTGGCAAACTGATTCGGTGCCGCGATCATGCAACTGAGCCCGAACGAACTGACGGCGCTATGGCTGTCGGCCAAGATTGCGCTGTGCTGCATGCTGGTCTGTTTGCCCGTCGGCGTCGCCGTCGCCTGGTTGCTGGCGCGGCATGACTTTCGCGGCAAGCTGTTGCTCGAAGCCTTCGTGCAGTTGCCGATGGTGCTGCCGCCGGTCGTGCCTGGCTATCTGCTATTGGTGTTGTTCGGCAATCGCGGCCTCATCGGCGGATTTTTGCATCAACACTTCGGCCTGCAGCTCGCGTTCAACTGGAAAGGCGCGGTATTGGCATCTGCAACGATGGCATTTCCGCTGATGGTGCAGCCGGTGCGATTGGCGTTCCAGATGATCGACCGGCGCCTGGAGAGCGCTGCGGCGACGCTGGGGGCGAATCCCTGGCAGGTATTTGCCAGCATCAGTCTGCCGCTGGCGATTCCCGGCATTGTCGCCGGCGCAATCCTGTGCTTCTCGCGTGCGCTCGGCGAGTTCGGTGCGACGATGGCGTTCGTCGGCAATATCCCCGGTGAAACGCGCACCGTGCCGCTCGCGATCTATTCGGCGCTGCATCAGCCCGGTGGTGAAGCGGCGGCCGCGCGGCTGGCGACTTTGTCGATCATGCTCGCATTCGCTGCGATGATCCTGAGCCATGTCCTCACGCGCCGTAGCGAGCGCAAACTCGGATATCGCCTGCGTGCTCAAGCTTGAGTTCGAATTCAGGCGCGACGCATTCACCTTGCGCGCACGCTGCGAGCTGCACGCGCCGGTAACCGGCATCTGTGGACCGTCCGGCGCCGGCAAGAGCACCTTACTCGCGCAGGTCGCAGGTCTGCTGAAGCCCGCGCGCGGCACGATCATGTTTGAGGGCGAGACCCTGTTCGACGCCGATGCCGGCATATTCGTGCCTGCACATCGTCGCCATTTCGGTCTGGTATTTCAGGACGGCCAGCTGTTTCCACATCTCAGCGTGCACGCAAACCTGCTCTACGGGCAACGGCACCTTGCAACCGCGCAACGGCGCTTCGATCTGCAAACTGTGCTCGACATGCTGGAAATCGCGCCATTGATGCAGCGCCGCCCCGGACAACTGTCGGGCGGCGAACGCCAGCGCGTCGCCCTTGGCCGTGCCCTGCTCTACTCGCCGCGGCTGCTGCTGCTCGATGAGCCGCTGTCATCGCTGGACCGCCGCCTCAAGCAACAGATCCTGCCGTTCCTCAAACGCATCCGCGATGAGACCCGTATTCCGATGCTCTACGTCACCCACGCACCGGAGGAAGTGCTCGCGCTTGGTGGCGAGATCGTCGAGATGGAAGGCGGTTTGTTGCCGGCGACCTGATGCCGCGGAAAATATGAACCACTGGACCGGTGCCGCGAACGCGGCAGCGCGGTAAAACGCTTCAGGCGGTGACCGCGAGGATCACGCTTGACGCTTTGAACAGCGCGATCGCGGCGCTGCCTTCACGCAGCTCCAGTGCTTCGGCGCTGGCATTGGTGATGATGGCGGTGACGACATTGCCACCCTGCAGTGCAAGAGCAACTTCGCTGTTGACCGCACCGGGGCGCAGCGCCGAGACCGTGCCATGCAGCTGATTGCGTGCGGACAGCTTGAGCGGCACGCCATCATCGACCGCGATGATGATCGCCGATGCCTTGATCAGTGCGATCGCTTCCGCGCCCTTGCGCAGCCCCAGCGTCTCGCTGCTCGTGTGGGTAACGGTCGCCGTCAGCACATCACCGCCGGACAGCACGAGTTCGACCTCGTCATTGACCGCGCCGCGCGTGAGCCGTGCGATCTTGCCCGCGAACTGGTTTCTGGCACTGGTCTGCATCGCCAATCTCCTCAACACCTGCAGATCATCGCCGGTGCGTGCATTTGCCGCGTTCAGTGAATCAAGAAAGCGTCGATGCTGAACTTCGAGTACGCGAAAACTTTGCACGAGTTCGATCCCGCGTGGCGTCAGGCGCGTGCCACCACCGTGTCTGCCGCCGGCGCTGCCTTCGACCAGCGGCCGGTCGGCCAGATTGTTCATTGCCGCAACCGCATCCCAGGCCGCCCTGTAGCTCAGTCCCACGGCCTTGGCTGCTGCGGTGATCGAACCGGTCTCGGCGATCTGTTCGAGCAAGGCGATGCGCGACGCATTGGCGGAAAGACCCGAGCGCAACTTGAAGCCGAGATCGGCTTCAAGTCTGATCGGCGCGATCTTTTTCGTACTCATGGATCAGGGCAAAGGTAACCATTGCACAACCGCGTGCGTGTCGAGCGCGACACCAGCCGGAATCCTGACCAGCGCCGTGGCAGCGGTCAGATTGCTCAACATATGCGAAGCCTGATGGCCGAGGCGCTCCAGCCATATTTGCCCGTCAGCATCGATCCGCAGCCGCATCCTCAGCAATTGATCCCGCGCGTCCGCGCGCACTGCAGCCGCAAGCCGACCCGCGCGCCATTGCGGTGCCGGGTCACGCACCGCGTGCAGCTGCGCGAGCATTGCGGCGACATGCACGTGCAAACCAATCAGCACCGCGCCGGGATTACCGGGCAGACCAAGCATCAGTCGGCGCACGCCGGCATCATCGCGCACGCCAAAGTACAGCGGCTTGCCCGGCTTCTGCGCGACCCGCCAGAACACTTCGCGGACGCCGAGTTCTTCGGCCACCGGGCGCACCAGATCATGATCGCCGACCGAGACGCCGCCAGTGGTCAGCAGCAGATCGCAATCGAGCAACGCTTCATTCATCGCCACACGCAGCTGCGTACGGTCATCGGCGACATAGTCAATCCGTGGCGCCGCATGACCGCGTTCGATGAACCAGCTGCGCAGCAGCGGACCATTGGCGTCGAAGATGCCGGCGTCGCCCGGTACAGCCTGCATCACCTCGTCGCCGGTCACCAGCACGCGTACGCGCGGCGCGCGATGCACATCGACTTCGGCAATACCCGCCATCGCCAATGCAGCGAGCAGGCCGGCGTGCAGTTTCTGCCCGGCCTGCGCGAGTTCGGCGCCCGCACGCAATTCTTCACCGCGATGGCGGACATCAGTGGCCAGCGGCAGCGTCCGACGCAGCACGGCGAACTCACCGTCGCGCTCGACGATCTCCTGTCGCGCCACCGTATCCGCACCGTCCGGCAAGCGCCCGCCGGTGAAGATGCGCTGCGTTTCACCGGCACGCAGCGGCGCATCCGGGGCAACCCCGGCGCGGACTTCGCCGGCCAGTGGCAAACGCACCGGCGTCGTCTCAGTGGCGGCTGCGAGGTCTTCGGCACGCAACGCGTAACCGTCGACCGCGCTCTGAATGAACATCGGCAGATCGACCGTCGCGACAACCGGCGCTGCGAGCACCTGCTGCAGGGCATCGTTCAGTGCGATGCGCCGCGAAGGCAGCGCTGCAATTTCACGCGCGTACGTTGCCAGCGCCGTATCCAGCGGCAATAGATCGCCGTGCGCGCAGGCATCGTCGTGCATATCGAGCTTACTGGTAGCCACCGGCGTGCGGCTGGCCCCGCCACACTTCGAAAACGTGAATCAGCGACGGCAGGATCGCCGTCAGTGATTCGGACGCGCCACCACGACTGCCAGGCAAGGTCACCAACAGGGTCTTGTCGACAAAGCCGGCGACACCACGCGACATCGCCGCGTACGGCGTGCGCCGTTGGCCGAACGCGCGCGCCGCTTCCATCAAGCCCGGCAGCTCGCGCGTGATCAATGGCTTGAGTGTATCGACGGTGATGTCGCGCTTGCCGATACCGGTGCCGCCAACGGTGGCGATCAGCGCATGAGTGTCGCGCAGCGCGTTGACGGCTTCGCGCAGGGCCTGCGGTTCATCAGGCAACACCGCGTAGTGGATGGGCGTAAAGCCGGCGGCACGTAATTCGCTTTCGACCGCGCGCCCGGCAGTGTCCGGTTTGCGTCCGGCGGCGACGGTGTCCGACAACACCAGGACCGCAGCGGCGACCGGTGCCGGCAACTGGCGTTTGTACTGCGACTTGCCACCGCGCTTCTCGTCGAGCCGGCATTCGCGGATACACAGTTCGGCCGGCTCGCAGTACGGCTTGAGCATGTCGTAGATCGTCAGTGCGGCGATGCTGGCGGCGGTCAGCGCTTCCATCTCGACGCCGGTCGGCGCGATGGTCTCGACCTTGGCAATGATCTTGACGCGATCCTCGCCAAGCTCGAACAGCACGTCGGCCTGATAGATCGGCAGTGGATGACAGAGCGGAATCAGCTCGTCGGTGCGCTTGGCGGCGAGGATGCCAGCGACCCGCGCAGTCTTCAGCGCATCACCTTTTTCCGTTTCACCGGAGCGCAGCAGTGCAATGCAATGCGCCGGTGCCAGCAGTTCTGCCGATGCGCGCGCGCGGCGCAGCGACTCCGGTTTCATTCCCACGTCTTTCATATTGGTTCCGTCCGCGCAGCCATCAGCCGTGCGCGTGATGATGATGGTGCTCGTGTTCGTGTCGGCCGCCTGCCGGTGATTCGGCCTCGATATCGGGCGCGATGCAACAGCCTTCGACAAATGCACTGCTGCCGTCGGCGTAGAACTCTTCCTTCCAGATCGGCACTTCGTGCTTGACGCGATCGACCGCCTCCTTGCACGCCGCAAACGCCTCGGCGCGATGCGGCGCGCGCGCAACGCAACAGATCGCGACCTCACCGATCGACAGCGGCCCGACGCGATGCAGCACCCGCACGTACGGCGCACCGTGCTTGCTCGACACCGCCCGCTCGATCTCGCGAATCTGCTTCTCGGCGAGCGGCGCATAGGCCGTGTAGGTCAAGCTCAACACCGATTTTTCATCGTGATGATCCCGCACCGTGCCGGCAAACATTGCCAGCCCCCCGCAATCGGGAAATGCATGCCAGGCGAGCAAGGGTTCCAGTGCCAGGGGCTGGTTCTGGATGCGCGAGGGATCGTCCGGTGAAGTCATGGTGATAGCACTGCAGAATCGATAGTCATGATGATACGCGGATACGCTGCAGCGTCGGCGTCAGTGATCAAGCGCCGAACCTGGCTTTCGTGGTGCCGTCCCTGGCGAGACTGCGTACGAGATTTAGCCCCGGCCCGGCCATCCGTGGCCGGGCGTGAACTGACGCGCGACGCTTTGCGTCGCCGTAAGTGAGGAATCTGACTTTCATGCTGCCGTCCCTGGCGAGACTGCGCACGAGATTTAGCCCCGGCCCGGCCATCCGTGGCCGGGCGTGAACTGACGCGCGACGCTTTGCGTCGCAAGCGCGTCAGTTCACCCACCCGCGACGGGTGGCAGCAGCGCGATTCGCGTGTCGGCCTGCAGCAGTTCACGACGCAGGATCAGGCGGTCGCCGATTGCGCAGGCACAGCGCCCGAGCACCGCGGCCAGTTCCGGGCGTGATTCGGCAAGCTGGTCGAGCGCGGCTTGCAGCGTCAACGGCGCCGCAACTGGTAATTGCTGTTCGCGCGCACCACTGAGCCGCAACAGCTGACCGTGGAATTCGAAGGTGAGTGTCATCGTCGACTCAGCCGCCCATCGCATGCATGGTCAGCGGTCGCTCGACCGGGCCCTGCTTCGCTGCGTAGCCGCGATCCTTGTGCCAGACCGCGTCGCGGATGGTCTCCAGCAACAACTCATCGCTGGCGCCGCCGCGCAGCAGTTCGCGCAGTGGTTTCCCGGCGGCGGCAAACAGGCAGGTGTAAAGCTCGCCGGTTGCAGTGATGCGCAAGCGGTCGCAGCTTGCACAGAATGGATTGCTGACGGTCGAGATCACACCGATCTCGTAGTCGTCGTCGAGTCGATAGCGCGTGGCCGGATCGTGATTGCGCGGTACCGCGCACACGGAAAATCGGGTGCGCAGTTCGTCGAGAATCTCGGCTTCGCTGACCACTTGCTCGCGCTGCCAGCGCCCCGGCGCATCGAGCGGCATGTATTCGATGAAGCGCAGCGGCAGGCTGCGCGCGCGCGCCCATTCGACCAGCGCGACAATCTGCGCGCCATTGTCTTCGCGCAGCAGCACCGCGTTGAGCTTGATCGGGAAGCCGGCCGCGACGGCAGCGTCGATGCCCGCAATGACCGGTGCCAGTTCCCGACCGGTCATGTGCAGGAACGTCGCCGGATCGACACTGTCGAGGCTGATGTTGAGATCGTCGAGGCCGGCTGCCTT
The DNA here is from genome assembly GCA_036570585.1 of Solimonas sp. Taxonomy (GTDB): domain Bacteria; phylum Pseudomonadota; class Gammaproteobacteria; order Nevskiales; family Nevskiaceae; genus Solimonas. The sequence continues at coordinate 13,137 of DATCXY010000377.1, forward strand.
CAACTGAGCCGCGAGCGGCGCGAGCAGCGAGGCATTGCTGGTCATCGAAATTCTTTGCAGGCCGAGCGGCCGCAACGCATCGAGCGTCGCGACACATTCGCGCAGTCCGCGCCGCAGCAGCGGCTCCCCACCGGTCAGGCGA
>DATCXY010000378.1:0-2328 GCA_036570585.1 Solimonas sp.
TCGGTTCCGAAATACTGCCGGCTCACTCCGCCTCCTGTGCCATGCTCAAGGCCTGCGCGACGCGGACCGCATCAACCGTCGCCCGCACATCGTGGGTGCGCACTATAGCGACCCCCCGCGCCACGGCAATGGCCGCGACTGCCAGCGCGCCTGGCAGCCGCTCACCCACCGGCCGACCCAGCAGGTCGGCAAACATCGACTTTCGTGATACCCCAAGCAGTAGCGGGCACCCCAGTTCGCGCAGCTGCGGCAGCGCCCGCAACAGCGCGAGATTGTGCGGCAGCCGCTTGCCGAAACCGATGCCGGGGTCGACGCATAGCCGCTCGCGTTCGATGCCAGCGGCGACACAAATGGCGACGCGCCGTACAAGAAAATCACGGACTTCAGCCACCACATCATCGTAATGCGGCGCGTCCTGCATCGTGCGTGGCTCGCCCTGCATGTGCATCAGACAGACGGCGGCACCGGTCTCGCGCACCGCATCGAGACTGCCGGCTGCCTGCAAGGCGAAGACATCGTTGACGAGTTCGGCGCCGGCACGGCAGGCCGCACGCATCACTGCCGGCTTCATCGTGTCAATCGAAATGACGATATCGGATTCACGGCGCAAGGCCTCGATCAGCGGCACGACCCGATCGATCTCTTCGGCTTCGGTAACGGTCGCACTACCGGGCCGCGTCGATTCGCCGCCGATATCGATGATATCGGCGCCTTCGGCAATCATCGCGCGCGCGCGCGCGCACGCAGCCTCGAGGTCTGCATGGCAACCGCCATCGGAGAATGAGTCCGGCGTGCGGTTGATGATGCCCATCACGCGCGGTATCGCGAGCGACAGGCTTCGCTGCGGCAGTTTCAGTTGCATGTGGAAAGCGAAGCAGGAAGCGCAGGCGGTACCAATGACAAGGCCGGCACGGGGCCGGCCTTGTTGATCAGGTCTGCTGGCTTGCCGGCTTCGGCGGTGTCGGGGTCGTCGGGGTCGGCGTCAGTCCGCCGACCGCTGGTGTCGCAGCCGGACCACCCCCGCCGCCATTCGAGCGCGGTCCATCATTGTTCCAGCTTTCCGGCTCACCCGGATCCTGGCCCGCGAAGATGCGCTTGATCTGCTCGATGTCGATCGTTTCGTACTTGAGCAAGGCCGCAGCCATCGCATGCAGCTTGTCGAGATTGCCGACAATGATGCTCTTGGCCGTCGCGTAGTTGGCTTCGATGATCTTGCGCACTTCCTCGTCGATCGTATGCGCGGTCTCATCCGACACACTCTTGGTCTGCGTCACCGACTTGCCGAGAAAGACTTCGCTATTGTCATCGGCATACGCGAGCGGTCCGAGCTTGGTGGACAGACCCCACTTCGTGACCATGTTGCGAGCAATCCCGGTCGCGCGCTCGATGTCGTTGCTGGCACCGGTCGTGACCTTCTCTGGTCCGAAAATCACTTCCTCCGCGATCCGGCCGCCGAACAGCGAGCAGATCGACGAGTTCAGGCGCTGCTTGGTATAGCTGTAGCGATCCTCTTCCGGCAGGAACATCGTCACGCCGAGCGCGCGACCGCGCGGAATGATCGTGACCTTGTAGACCGGGTCGTGTTCCGGCACCGACAGACCGACGATCGCATGGCCGGCTTCGTGATATGCCGTCAGCTTCTTCTCGTCTTCGGACATCACCATCGAACGCCGCTCGGCGCCCATCATGATCTTGTCCTTGGCGCGCTCGAAGTCGTCGTGATCGACCAGCCGCTTGCTCGAGCGCGCCGCGAACAGCGCAGCCTCGTTGACAAGGTTGGCGAGATCCGCACCCGAGAATCCCGGTGTTGCGCGAGCAATGATTTCAGGCTTGACGTTGTCAGCCAGCGGCACGGCACGCATGTGGACTTTCAGAATCTGCTCACGACCGCGCACGTCCGGCAACGGCACCACGACCTGACGATCGAAACGACCCGGCCGCAGCAGCGCCGGATCGAGCACGTCAGGACGGTTGGTCGCGGCGATGACGATGACGCCCTCGCTGCCTTCGAAACCGTCCATTTCGACCAGCAACTGGTTCAGTGTCTGCTCGCGCTCGTCGTGACCGCCACCCAGACCGGCGCCGCGATGGCGACCGACCGCGTCGATTTCGTCGATGAAAATGATGCACGGCGCATGCTTCTTGGCCTGCTCGAACATGTCGCGCACGCGGCTGGCACCGACACCCACGAACATCTCGACGAAGTCGGAACCGGAGATCGTGAAGAACGGCACGCCCGCCTCGCCGGCGATCGCCTTGGCGAGCAATGTTTTACCGGTGCCGGGCGAACCGACCATCAGCACGCCACGCGGAATCTTGCCGCCGAGT
>DATCXY010000379.1:0-4684 GCA_036570585.1 Solimonas sp.
TCCGGCGGCAGCCCTGCTTGGTGTTTTCATGACTCACCAGTGAGTTTATAAGTAAATAATAGCTCATATGGGAGTAAATGGATGCCACGGCGTACCGGGGCTCGAAGCTTGGACAGATACGCAACCCGGCGTCGAGAAGACGCCAATCGTGACGAGGGCGTTCGCGTCGATCGATTGTTGTGGGGAGGCGGGCCGGTGAACATGGGCGGCATTTTCGTGCTCTTCCAACCTCGTTCATGCCGAGTGCGGCCGAAGGCCGTGTATCGAGGCACGCACCAGCCTTGAGCGGGATGCTCGATGAGCCTCGTCAACGCCTCGATGCTCAACCCGGCTCCGTAAACAGCCGTAGATCAATTTCGGAATCGTTGCCGTTGCCGTTGCCGCTCGCTGAGCTGCGCTGATGCGGGCCAGCAGATCGACTATCCGTGCGATGAGCTTGGCGTCTGCCCCTTCCGGGATGACCTGCTCGGCGATTTGGAGGGCTGTCGCCGCAAAGATCAAAAGCGTCATTGCGAGGAGTGGAGCGACGAAGCAATCCAGTGCATCGCCTGATCCGGTGGCGGCACTGGATTGCTTCGCTGCGCTCGCAATGACGGCGTGGGTTTGTCGAAAGCACACGGGTGTTATGAGTGCGGGCCGTTGTAGGAGCGCCGCTTCGGCGCGACCGCAAAAGCCTCCAGGGAGGTTGCATTTGGCGAAGCCTGTCTGGGTGGCTGGTAAACTGCCGGCCCTTTAATCCAGCCGCTGCCTGTTTCCATGTCCGAGCCGTATCAGCCGTCCGTTATCGAGCAGGCCGCCCAGTCGTTCTGGGCTGAGCAGCATTCGTTTGAGGTCAAGGAGCAGGCGGGGCAGGAGAAGTACTACTGCCTGTCGATGTTCCCGTACCCGAGCGGCAAGCTGCACATGGGGCATGTCCGCAATTACACGATCGGCGATGTGATCTCGCGCTATCAGCGCATGCTCGGCAAGAACGTGTTGCAGCCGATCGGCTTCGATGCCTTTGGCTTGCCGGCGGAAAACGCGGCGATCGCCAACCACACGCAGCCGGCGAAGTGGACGTACGCCAACATGGCGTACATGCGTGATCAGCTCAAGCGCCTGGGCTTCGCGTACGACTGGTCGCGCGAGCTGGCGACCTGCGATCCGAAGTACTACCGCTGGGAACAGCAGCTGTTCACGCGGCTGATGAAGAAGGGCCTGGTCTACCGCAAGAACGCGGTGGTTAACTGGGATCCGGTTGATCAGACCGTGCTCGCCAACGAGCAAGTGGTCGATGGCCGTGGCTGGCGCTCCGGCGCGCTGGTCGAGCGCCGCGAGATCCCGCAGTGGTTCTTGAAGATCACGGCGTACGCGCAGGAACTGCTCGACGATCTGGACAAGCTCGACGGCTGGCCGGAGTCGGTCAAGACCATGCAGCGCAACTGGATCGGCCGCTCCGAGGGCCTGGAGTTGCAGTTCCCGATCGAGAACGATGCGCCACTGACGGTGTACACGACGCGACCGGACACGCTGATGGGCGTGACCTACGTGGCCGTCGCCGCCGAACATCCGCTGGCGCAGAAGGCGGCAGCCGGCAATCCGGAACTCGCGGCGTTCCTCAAGGACGCCAATCGCAGCGGCGTCGCCGAGGCGGAAATGGAGACGATGGAGAAGCGCGGCATGCCACTCGGCATTTCCGCGCTGCATCCGATCACCGGCGAGAAGGTGCCGGTCTGGGCGGCGAACTTCGTGCTGATGGGTTACGGCACCGGTGCGGTGATGGCGGTGCCGGCGCACGACGAGCGCGACTTCGAGTTTGCGACCAAGTACGGCTTGCCGATCAGGCAAGTCATTCGCGGCGCGCGCGAGAGTGAACTGCTGAAGCGGCTGGACACCGTGGGCGATCTGTCCGACGAGGACGATTTCGTCGATGCACCGGCCAACCAGCCGCTGATGAAGGAACTGGAATCGGTGCGCGCCGGTTGCGTGACCGAACACGGCACGCTGATCAACTCCGGCGAATACGACGGCCTGGATTTCGAACAGGCGTTCGAGGCGATCACCGCGCGCTTCGAGCAGGCCGGTACCGGCAGCCGCCGCGTCAATTTCCGTCTGCGCGACCGGGGCGTGTCGTGCCAGCGCTACTGGGGTTGCCCGATCCCGGTGATCTACTGCGACAAGTGTGACGCGGTGCCGGTGCCGGAAGACCAGTTGCCGGTGGTGCTGCCGGAAGACGTTGCGTTCACGGGTGTGAAGTCGCCGATCAAGGCCGATCCGGAATGGCGCAAATGCGTCTGCCCGCAATGCGGCGGTGCGGCGACGCGCGAGACCGATACCTTCGACACTTTCATGGAGTCGAGCTGGTATTTCGCGCGCTACACCGGCCCGGACAATGCGCAGAGCATGCTCGACGAGCGTGCCAATTACTGGCTGCCGGTCGATCAATACATCGGCGGCGTCGAGCACGCGATCCTGCATCTGCTGTACGCGCGCTTCTTCCAGAAGCTGATGCGCGACGAAGGCCTGGTGCAGGCCGACGAGCCATTCACGAACCTGCTGACGCAGGGCATGGTCGTGAAGGAAACGTATTACCGCGAAGAAGCGTCCGGTAAAAAACAGTGGATCAGCCCGGCCGATGTCGAGCTTGAACTCGATGCCAAGGCGCAGCCGATCGCAGCCAAGCTCAAGAGTGACGGCCAGCCGGTGACGATCGGCGGCGTCGAGAAGATGTCGAAGTCGAAGAACAACGGCATTGATCCGCAGGCATTGATCGATGCTTACGGCGCCGACACGGTGCGCCTGTTTGCGATGTTCGCGGCGCCGCCGGATCTGTCGCTGGAATGGCGCGATGATGGTGTCGAAGGCGCCTCGCGATTCCTCAAGCGTCTGTGGCGCGCGGTGCAGGCGCATGTTGAAGCCGGCACGACGCCGGTGCTCGACAAGCGTGCGCTGAGCGATGAACAGAAGGCACTGCGCCGCAAGCTGCACGAGACCATCGCCAAGGTCGGCGACGACTACGGTCGGCGCAAGACCTTCAATACCGCGATCGCCGCCGTGATGGAATTGATGAACGAAGCGACGCGCGGCGAAGACGCGACGCCGCAAGGCCGTGCGTTGCAGCAGGAAGTCTGGGAGAGCGTGGCGCTGATGCTGCAGCCGATCGTGCCGCATATTGCGCACACGCTTTGGCAGACCCTGCGTGGCAGCGACGACGTGCTCGCGCAGCGCTGGCCGCTGGTTGATGAGGCGGCGCTGGTGCGCGATCAGATCACGCTGGTCGTGCAGGTCAATGGCAAGCTGCGTGGCTCGATCTCGGTGCCGGCCAGCGCTGACAAGGAGACGATCATCGCCGCGGCGATGGCGGACACCAACGTTGCAAAGTTCATCGCGGGACAGACGATCAAGAAGCAGATCGTGGTTCCGGGCAAGCTGGTCAATCTGGTCGTGTAAGGCGAGAGTCAGCCACCGTCGCCCCGACCCGAGCAAGGTGCGGCACGTTTCGGGTGTGCCTCGATACACCGCCTTCGGCGGCACTCGGCATGAACGGATGAGGATGGACTGGTGTGGACGGTGTGGGTGAGGGTGGAGCGGGATGAACGGGTGAGGATGGATCGGTGTGGACGGTGCGGGTGAGGGCGTACCGGGATGAACGGGTGAGGATGGATCGAACGGGTACGGGTAGGTGAGTGAGGATCGAGGGGGTAACGCTGATTCCGTTCACCCCGAGTGATCGCGCAGCGATCGTATCGAGGGGTTGTCTTAGTGGCGTCTCAATCTGTGTTCCCTCTCCCCGCACGCAGGGCGAGGGAGACATGGCGAACGCTGCGCCGCGCCACGAATGAGGGAAAGCCTCCGTGCCGCGAGTGAGGGAAAGCCGTTCACCCCGAGTGATCGCGCAGCGATCGTATCGAGGGGCTGTCTTAGTGGCGTCTCAATCTGTGTTCCCTCTCCCCCGCAAGCGGGGCGAGGGAGACACGGCGAACGCTGCGCCGTGCCGCGAGTGAGGGAAAGCCTCCGTGCCGCGAGTGAGGGAAAGCCGTTCACCCCGAGTGATCGCGCAGCGATCGTATCGAGGGGCGCTGCGCCGGGTGCCGGTATGGCCGCTGTCCCCGTAGAATGAGGCATGCGCGTCGCTCTGATCCTTCCGTTGCTGTTCATCCTCTCTGCCTGCGGCTTCCATCTCGCCGGCAACAAGCCATTGTCCGACGATCTGAAAAAGGTCTATCTCGACACGACGATCCCGTATTCGGTCACCGAGCCGCCGATCGAGGCGCAGCTGCGTGCAATCCTGCAGCGGCGCGGCGCCGAGGTGGCGAAGGACCCGTCGGCGGAGGTCACCACGATCCGTCTGTCGAACCTGCGTGAGAGCCGCGAAGTGCTGTCGCTCGGCACCGATGGCAAGGCGGTGGAGTTCCGGCTGCTGACGCGCGTGCACTACGAAGTGTTCCGTGGCGCGACGACGCTGGTGACGCCGGGCGATATGGTTGCGACGCGCGATTACAGCTTCGAGCCGGCGCAGGTGCTTGCGAAGGAAGCGGAGGAACAGCGCTTGCGCGAATTCATCCAGAGCCAGCTCGCCGAACTCCTGATGTTGCGGATCGATGCGGCGCTCACTTACCACTCGGCCACTGTTGCGCCAGCAGCGCCAAAGGATGCAGCACCGGTACCGTGAGGCCGCGCCGGCGCAGGCCGGCGGCGATGTGCA
>DATCXY010000380.1:0-11316 GCA_036570585.1 Solimonas sp.
CGTGGCCTCGGCGCCGATGCGCGACACGCGGTGCCGCCGCTGGCGTTCCAGCCGGATGCGGTGCAGGCGTTGCCGCTGCTGCCGCTGGCCGAAGTCGCCAGCGCGTTCTATCTGCGTCTCAAGGTGGCCGACGAACCGGGCGTGCTGTCGAAGCTGACGGCGATTCTTGCCAGCCACGACATCAGTGTCGAGGCGATCCTGCAGCGCGAGCCGCGCGGTGAAGGAGATGCCAACGTCGCCCTGATCACCTCCGTGATTCCGCAGCATCGCTTCGACCATGCGGTGACGGAAATGTGCGCATTGCCATTTGTGCGCAAGGACGCGGCTCGTTTCCGCGTCGAAAAGTTTGACTAGGGATTTCGTGATGGGCGGTGACTTTCCACAACTGCAGATGACGGCGCTCAGCGGTCAGCATGTCCGTCTTGAACCGCTGCAGGCCTTGCATCTGGAGGCGCTGATCTCGATCGGCAGCGATCCGGCGATCTGGACGTGGTATCCGGATTCGGCCGCAACGCCCGAAGGCATGCGCCATTTCGTCGACGTGTCTTTGGCTGCCCGCGACGCGGGTACGGCCTTGCCATTTGTGCAGATCGACATCGCAAGCGGGCAGATCATCGGCAGCACGCGTTTTGGTGCGTTCGATCATCGCCATCGTCGCACCGAGATCGGCTGGACCTGGTTGGCGCCGTCGCATCAGCGCACGGCGATCAACACTGAATCGAAGTATCTGATGCTGCGCCACGCGTTCGAGACGCTGGGCCTGATGCGCGTCGAGTTCAAGACCGATTCGCTCAACGACAAGTCGCGGCGCGCGCTGCAACGCATCGGTGCGACCGAGGAAGGGATCTTCCGCCGGCACATGCAGACCGCGTCCGGGCGCGTGCGCGACAGCGTTTATTTCAGCGTCGTCGACGTCGAGTGGCCGGTCGTCAAGCAACACCTTGAACGCCTGCTCGCACCTCGCGATGCATTCAACTCCTGAAGCTGTTTCACCGAGAACCAACGTGACCCGCTATACCGGCCTGATCGAACACTACCGCGACCGTCTGCCACTGGCCGCCGATGCACGCGCGATTTCATTGGGTGAAGGCCGCACGCCGCTGATCAAACTCGAGAATCTGCCGAAGCAGATCGGCTTTGAAGGCGAGCTGTATGTGAAGTTCGAAGGTTTGAATCCGACCGGTTCGTTCAAGGATCGCGGCATGACCGTCGCGGTCACGCAAGCCGTGCACGAAGGCGCCAAGGCGATCATCTGCGCATCGACCGGCAACACATCGGCCGCCGCCGCGGCCTACGCGGTACGGGCCGGCATCACCGCATTCGTACTGATTCCGGATGGCAAGATCGCCCTCGGCAAACTCGCGCAGGCGGTCGTGCACGGCGCGGTCGTGATCCAGATCCAGGGCAACTTCGACGACGGCATGCGTCTCGTCAAGCAGATCGGCGAGACCACGCCGGTCGCGATCGTCAACTCGATCAACCCCTATCGTCTGCAAGGTCAGAAGACCGCCGCATTTGAAATCGTCGAAGCGCTGGGTCGCGCGCCGGACGTGCACTGTCTGCCGGTCGGCAACGCCGGCAACATCAGCGCTTATTGGTTGGGATACAGCGAAATGGCGGGCATCGCCGCGTCGTACAGCCCGTATCACGCCGAGGGCCGCTTCCTCGATGCACCGCTGACCAACAAGCGGCCGCGCATGGCCGGCTATCAGGCTGCTGGCGCTGCGCCGTTCCTGCGTGGCGGCCCGGTCCGCGAGCCGGAAACGGTGGCGACCGCGATCCGCATCGGCGATCCGCAATCCTGGGACTTTGCCTGGGCCGCGCAGAAGGATTCCGGTGGCTGGTTCGATGAATGCACAGACGCCGAAATCCTCGCCACGCAGAAGCTGCTGGCCGCGAATGAAGGCGTGTTCTGCGAGCCGGCGTCTGCCGCATCGCTGTGCGGTGCGCTGCGCGACATCAAGTCGGGCAAGATCGCGCAGGGCGCCACCGTGGTCTGCACGCTGACCGGTAATGGCCTCAAGGATCCTGACATCGTGATGAAAGACGGCCTCAGGGGTCTGATCCAGGTGCCCGCCGAACGCAGCGCAGTCGAGAAGGCGTTGCTGGCCCACTTGAAATAATCGCGATGCGAACCTCCTCGCGGCTTGCGCCGCTCCTGCAGACGCGAATTTGCTGGGGTGGCGCACGCCGCGATCGCTTTTACCTGGGCCTTCGATGACCGCACCGTACGTTCGACGGCGCGCAGCCGGCGCGATCGACACGCTGCCGGATTCACTGCATCCAGTGTTGCGCCGTGTCTACGCGTCGCGCGGCGTTGGTGTCGACGAACTCGAACTCGAATTCCGTCATCTGCTGCCACCGGCCGGCTTGCATGGCATCGCGCCGGCGGCGCAACTCGTCGTCGATGCGATTCGCAATGACGAGCCGATCGTCATCGCCGGTGACTATGACTGTGACGGCGCGACTGGCGTTGCGGTAGCCGTCAGCGGGCTGACGGCGCTCGGCGCGCGCCGCGTCGATTACGTTGTACCGGACCGGTTTCGCATGGGCTATGGCCTGTCGCCTGCATTGGCAGAACTTGCCGCCGCGACCGGCGCCAAGCTGCTGATCACGGTCGACAGTGGTATCGCCAGCAATGACGGTGTGGCGCATGCGCAGTCGCTCGGCCTGCGCGTACTGATCACCGATCATCATCTCGCCGGCAGCGAACTGCCGGCGGCCGAGGCGATCGTCAATCCGAATCAGCCGGCTTGCGGGTTCGCATCGAAGAACCTCGCCGGTGTCGGCGTGATGTTCTATCTGCTGCTGGCGGTGCGCGCACAGCTGCGCGCCGACGGTGCGTTCGCCGCACGCGCGGAGCCGAATCTGGCTGAACTGCTTGATCTGGTCGCGATCGGTACCGTCGCCGACGTCGTCAAGCTTGATCGCAACAATCGCATCCTCGTACAGCAAGGTGTCGCGCGCATTCGCGCCGGACGTGCACGACCCGGCGTGCTCGCGTTGTTGCGAGTTGCCGGCCGTGAAACGTAGCGTCTGACTGCCGGCGATCTGGGCTTTGTACTGGGGCCACGGATCAATGCCGCCGGTCGCCTCGACGATATTCGTACCGGCATCGAATGCCTGCTTGCCGCCGATGCGGCGACCGCCGGCGGACTCGCGCAGCAGCTCGATCGCTTCAACCGCGAGCGTCGCGAGATCGAGACGCAGATGCGCGAAGTTGCGCTATTGCTGATCGAGGACAGCGATGCCACCGGCGTCTGCGTGTTTCAGGATGACTGGCACGAAGGTGTCGTTGGCCTGGTCGCGTCCAAGGTCAAGGACAAGCTGCATCGGCCGACCATCGCGTTCGCGCGCGCGCAGGAAGGCGGCCTGCTGAAAGGCTCGGGTCGTTCGATTCCGGGGCTGCATCTGCGCGATGCGCTGGTACTGCTCGATACGCGCCATCCGGGATTGTTGCAACGCTATGGCGGACATGCCATGGCTGCCGGCATGACGATCGCCGAAAGCGACTATGAGACTTTCGCCGCGGCATACGATGCGATCTGTGCCGAGCTGCTCGATGCCGATGCGCTGGCCCGCATCGTTCACACCGATGGCGAGCTGGCGAACGACGAACTCGGACTGGCCACTGCCCATGCGCTCGAACAGGCCGGACCGTGGGGGCAGGGCTTTGCCGAGCCACTGTTCGACGGCGTCTTTAGCGTGATCGACCATCGCGTGCTGAAAGGCACACACGTCAAATACCGGCTCGAACATCCGCAGCAAGGCGTGCCGCTGCCGGCGATCCATTTCGGCGGTATCGAGCAACTGCGCAGCAGCGGCCGGATCCGGATCTGCTATCGCCTCGCCATCAATCGCTGGCAGGACAGCGAGAGCCTCGAACTATTGATCGTCGACGTCTGCGACTGAAGTGATGTCGCGCTGCGGCCGAACCGGGGCGCTGCGATGATCGGACGGACATGACACGGCGCCGTACTTTCAGCAGCTGCTGTTTGATGCGGTCCAGCGTTGTAGGCGCGTCCTTGCTGCAGTGCTGAAAGGCGGGGGCAATCACGCAACATGGAAGCGACAGCGGCCAGCCTGTTTGGCGACATACATGGCCTCGTCGGCACGGTGCAGCGCCGACGCGGGGCTGTCGTCGTCGGCGCGGATCAGCGCGATGCCGATGCTCGCACCGATCTGGACCTGCAGCTCATTGCCGATGTCGAGCGGCTTGCGCACTTCGTCGATGATGGTCTGCGCGATCTGCTCGATCTTCGAGATGTTGTCGATGCCGACCAGCACGATCGTGAACTCGTCGCCGCCGGGTCGGGCGACAAGATCGGTGCGTCGTACGATCCGTTCGAGAATGTCCGCGACTCGGCACAGAACGATGTCGCCTGCGGCATGACCGTAGGTATCGTTGACCTGTTTGAAGTAGTCGAGGTCGATCAGCATCAACGCGATGGCGAGGTCGGGTTCGCGATGGCGGTCCTCGAACACGGCGGCGAGACCGGCATCGATGCCGCGTCGATTCAGCAGGCCGGTGAGCGTGTCGCGCGAAGCTAGCTGCTGTGCCGCGAACTCGGCGCGCTTGCGCTCGGTGATGTCGTTGATCACGCCTTGCAACATCACGTTGTCCATTGGCGTCAGCGAAATCTCCGCCCACTGCGTATGACCGTCTTGAGCGCGCAGTTCGAGGTCCGCTTCGCGCGGCTCACCGCTGTTCAGACTCTCGTCGATCAAGGTGCGCAGCTGCGCTTCATGGGCTGGAAGCAGCGCCTGCAGCTCCGGCGGCTCCGGCGGCGAGCCCAGCGTGCGCACGAAAGCTGGATTCCACGAATGCAGCAGACCGTTGCGCTCGACCTCGAACAGGCCGGCGTCGACTTTCTCGAAAATCAGCGACAGACGTCGCTCACTGGTCTCGCGTTCCAGACGAAGTTTGCGTTCGGTATCGATGAGGCTGGTCAACTTGCTGATCAGTGCGTTGACATCACTGACGAGACGGCCCAGTTCGTCCTGCTTGTTGCGCCGCGGTACACGCAGGCGCATGCCGGTGCGCAATTCCAGGCGGTGCAGTTCGTCGGAGATGCTTTTGATCGGTCGCGTGATCAGGTTGTACACCACCCAGGCAACGGCGAGCGACATCAGCGCGACCTCAAGACCGAGCACGAACAGCACGTAGCGCACATAGCTCCAGGCCAGTTCATGCAGCGTCGCTTGCGACGCGAACAGCACGATCTCGCCGACCTCCTGATGCTTGTCGAACGGCGAATGGATCAGATGCGAGATCGGCAGCATTTCGCCAGCCGCCGATACCGCCGCGCCGGGGCGGATCTGCTCGTACAGCGTTTGCCCGTCGGCAATGATGCGCACGCCGGCGACCGCTTCATTGCTCATCAAGCCGGACACGATCTCCCGCGCCAGCGCACCATCCTTGACGAAACAGGCGATGCTGACGGTCTTTTCCACGGTCTGCAGCAACGCATCCAGCCGCGTTGTCAGGCGGTCTTTTTCGTTGTTTTGCAACGTCCAGGCCGCCAGGCCGGCGAAGACCGCGCCGAGCAGCAGAGCGAGCAAGACGATCGCCAGCGTCGTGCGCGCGACGATGCTCTTCGGCATCAGTCTTTTCACGGAGCGACTGATGCTCACGGCGCAGATTCCAGTTCAAGCACCACTTTCACGCGTTCGTCGACGACCGAGCGATCGACGTAGGCGATCGCCGCGCGGTTGCCGGCAACGAGTTGCACGGCGGTCTTGCCGTCGGGCACTTGCAGCGGTGGCGATGTCTGGCCGGAGAACACCAGCCGTGCCCAATAGGCGTCTACCTCCGCCAGGCTCTTGTGCACCAGCTGCCGATAGAACTGCTCGCGCTCCGGACTGCGCTCGCCGATGTCGATCGGAAACGCGACGATGCCGGATGGCAGCTTGCGATAGCGTCCCATGAAGATGTTGACCACATCGCCGGGCTGCAATGCCGTCACGCCGCTGGCGGGATTGACGATCACGACAAGATCCTTGGTGGGCGGCTTCGCGCCCAATGAAAGTCCCGGCAGCGCTGCGAGCAGCAGCAGCGGAATGGCGATCAGGAGATGTCGCATCGGCTTGCTCAAAAGACGAAGTCGAGCGCGACGCCAAAGACGGTCAACTCGGCGTCGCCAGAACGATCGGTCCGTTTGTCGAGCACCAGGTTGCTCTCGTTCAACCAGACCTGATCAACCTGGAACTTGAGTGCCAGTTTCGGCATGAAATCCCAGCGCAGTCCGAGCGCCAGGCTGTGCTGGCCATAGCGAAACGCCTCCTGCGTCATTCGCGCGGCGGCGTCGAGCGCTGCCAGCTCGGGCATGCCCTCCAGGCCGGTCTCGCGTATGTCACCGTCGCTCTTGCAGAACGAGAAAGTCGCGTACGGCGTGAAGGTGCCGATGCGGTAGCCGCCGACGATCTGCCCGACATTGGCCGATGGCGAACCCTTGGTTTCGGTATCGACGTGTGCCGCGAACAGGCGGACCTGTGTCGGCCCTTCGTCGTAGGTGATGCCGGCGACGTGGAACCATGTCTTGCGGGCCTTGTCGTCGAGATCGTTCGCAAGTGCGATCGACTGCGGCACGCCGGTTGCGCGCAGCGCTTCGACAAGTCCGCCGAACTGGATCGGCTCATCGAGGTTGATGGCGCCACTGCCGATGCGAAAGATCCACGGGCCTTGCGCGTATTCCACATGAGCGCCCCAGAGCATGCTGCCGTCGACGTTGCTGATCGAGCCGTCTTGCGCGACGATGTCGCCACCACCGCGCCCACCCCACAGCTTGAAGCTGATCAGACCGTCGCCGAGCGGGCGCTTGAAGGCGATCTCGCCGCCGTCGAAGCGGTCGACTGGCGAGAGACCGAAGACTTCCACTGCCGGACGGATCGGCAGTTGCGAGTAGCCGACATCACGCGAATCGGCACGCGGATAAATTTCCAGACCGAGGCGACCGACACGCGCCGTGAAGGTCTCGCTCGGATTCCAGCGCACGAAGGCGCGCGTGAGTTGCGGGTCCCAGTTGTTGTTGGAATTCAGCCGGGTGACGGCCTGCACGACGGCGTCGAGTTGCTGATTCCAGGCGGCATTGAGCTGTAGCCCGCCGATCGTATCGGTCGCAAAATCAAGCTTGTCTGCCTCGGCACCGTGTGGCTGACCGACGAAGCGTCGATACTCGATGCCGTCCTCGTTCTGGTACAGCATGGCGATCGTGCCGAAGCCGCCGACGGTTACGCGCCGTTCTGCCAGATCCGTGGCCGCCGCGGCCGTTGCCGCATGCATGCAGAGCAGCAAGGTGCCCATGCGCAACCAGTGGCTCGACAATCGCTGCATTGAATGGCTCTCCTTGCCAGTAAAACATGCTTCAGCGCACGAACGTCAGGGCGTCGAATCGTCTGAAGGCCGCAGTCTAGCGGCGTTGCAGGAACCAAACCTTAAGCGAAAGCCGAGCGTAATGCAGCAACCGATGGACGGAATGCTTGTGTCGGCGAGCTACCGCTGATCGATCATCATCCACCGTTTGTGGCGAAGGAGCTTCCCTGCTGGCGCGGCGCAGGTCTGCCGCCGGCATTTACGCAAACAGCTTGTGCACCTTCATCAGCGCGGTGACCAGCTGATCGATGTCGTCCTCGCCGTTGTAGATCGCGAGCGACGCGCGTGCCGTGGCGGGCACGTGGAAGCGTTCCATCAGCGGCATCGTGCAGTGATGGCCGGTTCGGATCGCGACGCCTTCCATGTCAAGAACCGAACCGATGTCCTGCGGATGCGCGCCGTCCATCACGAACGAGAGGATGGCGGCCTTGTGCGGCGCGGTACCGATGATGCGCAGACCCGGTACTTCCGACAGACGCCGCGTGCCGTATTCGAGCAGCGCGTGTTCATGTGCGGCGGCGGCGGCGATGCCGATCGCATCGAGCCAGTCGATCGCCGCGGCGCAACCGATCGCACCGGCCATGTCCGGGGTGCCTGCTTCGAACTTGTACGGCACCTCGTTCCAGGTACTGCCGTCGAAAGCGACCGTGCGGATCATGTCGCCGCCGCCCTGCCAGGGCTGCATCGCTTCGAGGTGTTCGCGCTTCGCGTACAGCACGCCGAATCCGGTCGGGCCATACAGCTTGTGCGACGAGAACGCGTAGAAATCGACATCAAGCTCGCGCACGTCGATCGGCAGATGGGCGATGCCCTGTGCGCCGTCGACCAGCACGGGGATGCCGCGCGCGTGCGCTTCACGAATGATGTCGGCGACCGGATTGATGGTGCCGAGCGAGTTCGAGACCTGCGCGACGGCGACCAGTTTCGTGCGCGGCGAGAGCAGCTTCAGCCATTCATCGAAGATCAGTGCGCCGTGGTCATCGACCGGCGCGGCGACTGTTTTGGCGCCGACGAGCTGCCACGGCACGATGTCGGAATGATGTTCCATGCCGGTGACCAGCACCTCATCGCCCGGCTTGATGCGCGGCTGCAGATAGCTGCGCGCAACGAGATTGATGCTCTCGGTCGTGCCGCGTGTAAAGACGACTTCTTCGCGCGTCGACTTGATGAAAGCGGCGATCCGGTCCCGCGCGCCCTCATACGCCGTCGTCGCGCGTTCGGCGAGCTCATGGACAGCGCGATGCACATTCGCGTTCGATGTGCGGTAGTAATGATCGAGCGCCTGCAACATCGCTTCCGGCTTCTGCGTGGTCGCCGCATTGTCGAGATAGGCGAGGCGCTTGCCGCGCACCGTTTCCTTGAGGATCGGGAATTGAGTGCGGATCGCGTTCAGATCGAATGGCAGTGGCTTTTCAGCATGGCCGTCACGCTTCTCGCTTGCGCTCCGATTCATGCGGCGTCTCCGATCGCGCTCAGATCGAGATCGGCGCCGAGCTGGGCGGTGATCTGCAGAGCGATCCGCGTGCGCAGGCCCGCATGCGGGATTTTTTCGAGCACGCTGTTGATGAAGCTATAAGTCAGCAGCGCACGCGCCTGTGCTTCCGGCACGCCGCGCGTACGCAGATAGAACACGGCGGTGTCATCGAGCTGGCCGCAGGTCGCGCCGTGTGCGCATTTCACATCGTCGGCGTAGATCTCGAGTTCTGGCTTGGCATTGATCTCGGCGCCCTTGGCCAGCATCAGGTTGGCGATGCGCTGATCCGAGTCGGTCTTCTGCGCGCCCGGTTGCACGACCACGCGACCATTGAGCACGGCCTTGCTCGGCCCGAAACCGATGCCACGGAAATACTGGTGGCTGGTGCCATGGGGGGCGGCGTGATTGATCTCGTACTGGTTGTCGAGATGCACACGCGCGTCGGCGGTGAACAATCCGGCGAGTTCGGTCTGTGCGCCTGGCGCTGCGAGCTTCACGCGCCAGTCGTTACGGATCAGCTTGCCACCGAGATCGACATTGACCAGGTCGAAACGCGCATCGCGGCCAATGTTCACCGAGGTCTGCAGCCACTGCGTCGTTGCGCGGCTCTCGTCCTGCACATGAATCAGCGTCAGCTGAGCGCCATCGGCAAGATCAATGCCCAGGCTCTGCGTCGCGAAGCGCTCGGCGCCGGGCAAGCCGATGTTCTGCAGGATCACGATGGCGCCCGCGCCGCGCGCGAGCGTGATGCGATGCGCGAGGTGATACATCTCGCCGGCAGCATTTGCGCTCGATACGGTCAGCGCATGCACCGGCCGCGGCAGCTGTGTGTTGGCGGGCACATCGAGCTGCAGGCCAGGCCGTGCGAATGCGCGGTGCAGGCCAGCCAGGCCGGCATGCGTGTCGACCGTCGGCAGCACGGCTGACGGCACTGCGCCGTCGATGCGGCGATCGTTGAGCCAGATCTGTTCGTCGCAGGCATCAAGTTGCCAGCGCGACAGGTCCGTCGCTGCAGGCAGGGCCGCAAGCTGTACCGCTCGCGCGGGCAGCGTGCTGAGGTTCGTGTAATGCCAGCGTTCAATCTTGTTGTCGGGCAGGCCGAACTGCACGAACTCATCGAATGCGGCAGAGCGCGCCGCATGGTCGTGGGCGTCCAGACCACCGGCGAAGCACGCAAATGCTTCTCCGTACGACGCATGGACCGCTGGCTTGTTGATGACCGGATTGCCCATCACGCGGCCTGCAGCCAGCCGTAGCCCTTTTCTTCCAGCTCGAGCGCCAGGTCCGCACCGCCGGTCTTGACGATGCGGCCGCCGGCCAGCACGTGCACGAAGTCCGGCTGCACATAATCGAGCAGGCGCTGGTAATGCGTGACGAGGATCGTTGCGCGTTCCGGCGAACGCATCGCGTTGATGCCGTCGGAGACGATCTTCAACGCGTCGATGTCGAGGCCGGAGTCGGTTTCGTCGAGCACCATCAGCTTCGGTTCCAGCACCAGCATCTGGAGAATCTCGTTGCGCTTCTTCTCTCCGCCGGAGAAGCCCTGGTTGACGCCGCGCGACAGCATTGCCGAATCCATCTGCATCTGTTTGACGCGATGTCGCACCCAGGCGAGGAAGTCATTGGCCGGCATTTCCGGCTCGCCGCGTTCCTTGCGCTGCGCGTTGACCGCCGCCTTCAGGAACATCATGTTGCTGACGCCGGGAATTTCGACCGGGTACTGGAAACCCATGAAGATGCCGTGCGCGGCGCGCTGTTCGGCGGACAGTGCGGTCAGATCCCGGTCGGCGTAACGAATGGTGCCACCGGTGACGACATAATCCTCCGCGCCCGACAGCACCTTCGCCAGCGTCGACTTGCCGGCGCCGTTCGGCCCCATGATCGCGTGCACTTCACCGGCCGCGACCCGCAAGTCCAGACCCTTGAGGATTTCATTGCCGCCAACTTCGGCGTGCAGGTTTTCGATTTCGAGCAACTTGGTCATTTGGTTTCCGGATATTTGTCGGCGAGCAGCTGTCCGCCGACCGCCCAGTTTTCTTTTTCGACGTCGTCGATGACGACGTAAATCGCGTCGGGTCGGCCGCCGCAGATGCGCACGTATTCGCGCGTCATTACCTCGGCAAGCTCGCGCTTTTGTTCGGTGCTGCGGCCTTTTAGCATTTCGACTCTGATGATAGGCATGGGCTTAGACCACGGTGATGGCGCCGTCCATGGCGCGACTGCAGTCAGCTGATCTGTCCCCGGCCCGGACATCCATGTCCGGGCGTTCGTCCTTTTGAAAGCCACACAATGTGGCTTTCAACTTCCTGCGGAAACCAGGACTCACCCCACCGCTCCTTCAAGTGAAACCTGCAGCAGCTTCTGGGCTTCCACCGCGAACTCCATCGGCAGTTCCTTGAACACGTCCTTGCAGAAGCCGTTGACGATCATCGATACGGCGTCTTCCTCGCCAATGCCGCGTGAGCGACAG
>DATCXY010000381.1:0-2758 GCA_036570585.1 Solimonas sp.
TGAACCGATCCGCGTTCGACAAAAAAAGGCATCAAAAAATGATCATCTTCAGCATTTTTCTCAGCTTCACCATTCCAAGCTTCGCCGCCGGCGGCGGCCTCGATCCGGCTGTCATCGTGGCGTTGATCGGCGCGGCTGGCACCGTGCTCGCAGCGCTGCTGCAGCGTCGATAAAGCCGGCGCAGCATGCCGGGCCTCGGACTGCGCACCGGGGCCCGCGCACGCTGCGGCAAGCGCTGCCGCCTGGATGAAAGCCGGGATGAACCAGATCGTGTTCAGCATGGGCATGCTCCTGCTGCATGGGGAAGCGGCTCGGCGACTTCGAACAAGCCAAGCTGGCCGCGATAAGGAATGGGCTGCGCGAAGCGCGCGACGTCGTCGCCGAGCACCCAGCACCACGGGCCCTCGCTGTGCTCATGCGCGCGGATCCACGGATAGCGTTCGTCGGCCGCGCCGCTGGCGATGTCCTCGATCGGCAGGCAATCGATCAGCGTCACGCTGCCGACGATGGCGCCGAAGTCCATGTCCGCCAGATACAGACCGCTCGTCCGGTCATAACTCATGTCCGGGCAGCCTTCGTACGTCGGCGGCTGCGGAACAATTCGCAGCCAGTCCCGGCTCTTGCCCGCATGGATCAGCA
Source organism: Solimonas sp. (assembly GCA_036570585.1). Taxonomy (GTDB): domain Bacteria; phylum Pseudomonadota; class Gammaproteobacteria; order Nevskiales; family Nevskiaceae; genus Solimonas. Next base: position 640 of record DATCXY010000381.1, read on the forward strand.
ACGGCCCGCGATGCCGAGTCGGCTTGCTGCGGTTCTCGACGCGCTTCAGCCCGAGCAGGATCAGCTCGGCGTACGGCTGGCAGATGGTGAGGGCTTTCATGCCGCGTCTTCCATCAGTGCCCGCACATGCGCCTTCACGGTTCGAAGCGGGACCGCGTTGCCGATCTGCTTGGTGATCTCGGTTGCGGTGCCGAAGAACTGATATTCGATGCCGTCATCGTCGAACGAAGTTGCGCGGGCCAACTCGCGCCAACGGAGCATCCGATAGAGCACGTCGATTCGGTAGCCGATGAGTGCCGGCCTGGCAACTTGGATATGCCCCTGCGCGCAGATCGTCGGTGCAGGCGAGTCGATCGAATGCGTCCTCGGTTGCTGGCCTTCGCGCTCGCCGAAATTTGGCACGAGAAACGGCCGCGCCAGCGCAAACTCGCCGCGATTTGCCCCTGTGATGGTTTTTAGCGGCTTCGTAATCTGGCTGTGCGGCCGCTCCCCGGTGTGCGTGATCGGGATGATGAAGGGCGAGGCCAGGCCGAAGCGCGCCTTCGTCGTGATCGTTGGTGCCGGGCCGTCGACGCTTTGTGCCGTGAGCCCGCTGCCGCCGCCGTAGTAGGGCGCGATGATTGGAATGGCCAATCTCGGTCTAGCGTTGCCCGGCCGAACCGGTGAACTGGCGCCGCCCGTCGTGATGGTTGGCGCGGGCTGAGAAACGGGCCGCGGTGCGGACTTGCTGTTGCAGCCAAGCAGAATCGGCGAGGCGAAATGCGGGTTCGCTCCAGTCATTAAAGTCGGCATCGGCATATGCGTTCCGCGTGCTGCGCCGCAGCTGGCTGTCGACATGACCAGCGATACACCGAGCCGCTGTGCGATCTCGTGCGCCTCATCCTCGCTGACATCAAGCCGGGGAATGGCGCCGTCGAGCAATGCTTGAAGCGCATCGACATGCTGGCGCGGCCAATGCTCGCGTTTCGCGCCGGAGTGAAGGCGGCTTATGGTTTTATGGACAAGCGGCTTCTTTCGATCGAACAGGCTGGTGCCGAGATCATTCCAGTCGATGCAATCGGAGATCGGTCGCCAAGGAAGGCGCTGACTGATGAGGTCGGCGCCGCCGGACTCCGAATGCAGCGGTTCCGGGCGGCGCAGCGGCCTACCATCAGAGCAGCCAATGAGCAGGAAGCGCTCGCGTGTAGTTGCGTCGCCGTAGTTGGCGCAGCAAACAACCTTGTGATCGAGCTTGAATCCGCATCCCTGCAGTGCGGCGATCCATGCGCGGAAGTATTCGCCCTCCCGGGACTTGATCGGCTTACCTGTGCGGGCGTCGCAAGGCCCCCACTTCATGAACTCGGGAACGTTCTCTACGAGAAGCCGCTTTACGCGTAGTTCGGTGCACCAACGCACCACGATCCACGGATCGGTGCGCTGCTGGTCGTATACCGGCCGCCCGCCGCGCGCACGGCTGTGGAAGGTGCAAGACGGCGCCGCGAGCAGGAGGTCCAGAGTTCCCCATGGCACCGCATCGCGCGGGCTTTTGTGATGCAGGTCAGCGCACAGAAACGTGTCGCCCGGGTGATTCATCTGGCTGGTGCGAATCGCCGGCTCCCAGTGATTCACACCGACAAGCGTGATGTCGTGACCAAGCTCGGTAATTGCCCGCTTCGCGCCGCTCCCCATGCCGGACGCGCCACAAAACAGATCGGCGACCTTCTTCGACTTCTTCTTGAGGCGCGTGGGTATGCGCCCGATGCCGAGGCTACCGTCAGCCATTCGTGATCTCCCGGCACGCGATCTCGTACGCGCGCTGCACCGCGTCGAATAGATCGACGCTGCCACCATCACGATCTGGGTGCGCGCGACCGCGGGCGACGCGGTAGGCGACGTCGAGCTCGGCGCGCGTTCGCACCGTTGGGCAAGCCAGCACTTCGCGCCAATGGCTTCGCGTGGCGTGCGCGGGGTCCGGCAGCGCGGCGAAGCCTGTGAACGCGGCTTCCATCATGTCGCCGGTGCCCCAGCGGGCGATGCCGCGCAGCGCCTCGATGGTCTTGGCGATCGCGTGGATGTTGTCGCCGACCTTGTCCCAGCGATCGCACGCGAATGCCATGTCGCGGCCCTTGTGCGTGAAGTA
>DATCXY010000382.1:0-1575 GCA_036570585.1 Solimonas sp.
ATCCGTCGGCGCGTCTGGCCGGCACCGACGCCGCGCAGCGCGAGGCCGTCGAAGGTGCACGCGAGTTCCGCGGCATGACGCTCATCGACATGGCACGTGACTGCATCGAGGTCGCCGGCGGTAATGTGCGCGGCTTCGGCCGCCGCGAGATCGCCGTTGCCGCCCTCAACCTGGACAGCGACATCGGCCAGCGCGCCGGCATGCTCAGCACCAGCGACTTCCCGCAGCTGATGGCCAACACCATCAACCGCACGCTGCGTGCGGCGTATCAGGAAGCGCCGCGCACGTTCCAGCCGTGGGCCCGCATGAGCACCGCACCGGACTTCCGCGAGATCGCGCGCGTACAGCTCTCCGGTCTCACCGCGCTGCAGCAAGTCAAGGAAGGCGGCGAGTACAAGTACATGAGCTTCGGCGACAGCGCCGAGAAATACTCGCTCAGCAAGTACGGTGGCATCATCGCGGTCACGTGGGAGACGATCGTCAACGACGATCTCGGCGCGTTCAATCGCATCCCGGTGATGATCGCGAATGAGGCGGCCGGCCTTGAGGGCGACATCGTCTATGGCGCGCTCACCGCCAATGCGGCGCTGTCCGACACCGTCGCGCTGTTCCACGCCACGCACAACAACCTCGCGACCGGTGCTGCGATCACCGATACATCGCTGACGCTCGCGCGCAAGCTGATGCGCAAACAGACGTCGCCGGCCGGCCGCCAGCTCAACCTGTCGCCGGTGTACCTCGTCACCGGCCCGGACTACGAAGGCGATGCCAACAAGTACACGAGCGCGCAGTTCGTCGCCGCCAAGTCCGTTGACATCAACCCGGCCTACAACACCAGTCTGCAGGTGATCATCGAGGGCCGTCTGACCGGCAACCAGTGGTACCTCATGGCCTCGCCGGGCGTGATCGACACCATCGAGTACGCGTATCTCGAAGGCGAAGAAGGCCTGTTCACCGAACAGCGCCAGGGCTTCACCGTCGACGGTCTCGAGATCAAGGCGCGGCACGTGTTCGCTGCCAAGCCGATCGACTTCCGCGGCATGGTCAAGAACCCAGGCGCGTAAGCGTCGAGCAGCAAGCATGAGGGCGGCTTCGGCCGCCCTCTTTCGTTTCACCGTCACTCCACTTTCAGAGGTACGCAATCATGGATAACGCAGTTCAGAAGGGCATCGCGATCGAGCTCGCCGCCCCCTACGATGTCGCCTCCGGCGGCGGTGCGCTCGTCGGCTCGCTGTTCGGCGTCGCGATCGTCACGCTCGCCAGCGGTGCCAGCGGCAATTTCGAGACGTGTGGCGTGTTCGATCTGACGTGCCTCGGCACCGACACCATCGACCAGGGCCAGAAGGTCTACTGGGACAACACCAACAAGCGCTGCACCGAGACCGCGACCAGCAACTACCTGATCGGCGTCGCGACCGAGGCCAAGGTCAGCGGCACGACCGCCGTGCGCGTGCGGCTCAACGGCATCGCCGTCACCGCCGAAGCCGGCGCGTAAGGCCATGTCGTTCGCCCAGCTCGTCGACGAAGTCACGTCGGCAACCGAAGACGAGCTGGGCGACGGCGCCCGGCTCACGG
>DATCXY010000383.1:0-5168 GCA_036570585.1 Solimonas sp.
ATTTGATCGCGTTCGACAGCAGGTTGGTGAGGATCTGGCGCAAACGCTGGTTGTCGCCGCGCAGTTCGCGCAGCACATCGTGGTAGACGATGCGGACCAGTTCAAGGTCTTTTTCGTAGGCCAGTGGCGCCAGCAGTGCGATGGTGCTTTCGACCGTGTCGTACAGATCGAAGCGCAGTTCGTCGGGCTTGAGGCGGCCGGCCTCGATGCGGCTCCAGTCGAGCAGGTCGTTGATCATCGACAGCAGCGCGCGCGCCGATTTGTCGAGCGTATCGAGGTGTTCCAGTTGTTCGTCGTCGAGTCGCGTGCGGCGTAGCAGATCGGCATAGCCGAGGATGCCGCTCAGCGGCGTGCGCAGTTCGTGCGACAGGCTCGACAGGCGCTCGCTCTGCGCGCGGACTTCCTGCTGTTCGCGGGCCGCGGTGCCGCGCAGTTCCTGGCTTTGTGCAGCGAACTGGTCGCGCTCGCGCTTCAGGCGTGCGGTCTGTTCGGCGATGCGCGCATCGACGCCGCTGCGCAGCTCGGCGTACTGCTGCGCGAGTCGGTTGATGTCATGCGCCAGATCGCCGCTGATGCCGGGAAGGTGGTCGGGCGCGCGCACTTCGAGCCGTCCGCTGCCCAGATCGCGCAAGACCAGGCCGAGGGTTCCGAGCGCGCTGCGTGCGGTGCGGACGAACGCGTAGATGAGTGCCGCGATCGCGATCAGCAGGCTGAGGGCCAGCATGATGCGCAGCGCGCGCGGCAGCATCAGGGGCTGCAACAAGATCGAGGTCGCCAGCGCCAAGGTCAGCAGCGCCAGGCCAATGAAGGCCCAGCTGCCGGGCAGCAGGCGGCGGCTGTAGCGACGCTGCGGTTCCAAAGATCGCCCCCTCGCGTAAAATTCAACAATGACCTACCCGACACTCGCCGATTTTATCGGCAATACACCCCTTGCCCAGCTCAAGCGCCTGCCCGGTATCGGCAGCAATACCTTGCTGGTGAAACTCGAAGGCAATAACCCGGCCGGTTCGGTCAAGGATCGGCCTGCCTACTCGATGATCCGGCGCGCAGAAGAGCGCGGCGAGATCAAGCCCGGTGACACCTTGATCGAGGCCACCAGCGGCAATACCGGCATTGCCCTGGCGATGGCGGCGACGGTCAAAGGCTACCGCCTGCAACTGATCATGCCTGAACATCTGTCGGTGGAGCGGCGCGCGTCGATGAGGGCTTATGGCGCAGAGGTGATCCTCGTCTCCAAAAAGGACGGGATGGAAGGCGCACGCGATCTGGCGCTGCAGATGCAGGCCGACGGCAAGGGCAAGGTGCTCGATCAGTTCGCCAATCCGGATAATCCGCGCGCACACTACGAAGGCACGGCCCCCGAGATCTGGAAGGCGACGCAGGGCCGCATCACGCATTTCGTCTCGGCGATGGGCACGACCGGCACCATCATGGGATGTTCGCGCTATTTCAAGGAGCAGAACCAGAAGGTGCAGATCGTCGGCGTACAGCCTGATGGCGAATCGTCAATTCCAGGCATCCGAAAATGGCCGGAGGCTTATCTGCCGAGCATCTATGATGCGTCGCGCATCGATCGCGTGATCGAGGCCTCGACACAGAACGCCGAAGACACGATGCGGCTGGCCGGCAGCAAGGAAGGCTTGTTTTGCGGCCCGTCGTCGGGGGGCGCCTTGTGGGCGGCGTTGCAGCTGTGCCGCGAACTCGAGAACGCGACCATCGTCAGCATCGCCTGTGATCGCGGTGACCGCTATATCTCGACCGGCGTATTCCCTGCGTGAATACGCACGGCATGAATACTCCCTGCGCGAGCATGTCGACATGAGCTTTCGTGAACCGGTGCTGGTGTTCGACATCGAGACGATTCCCGATCTCGACGGCGGCCGTCGCATCATGGGGCTTGAGCAGATGAACGACGCCGAGGTCTGGGCGGCGATGAAAACCCAGCGTCTCGCGCAGAAGGGCAACGACTTCATGCCCGGTCATCTGCAGCGGGTGGTCGCGATTTCGGTCGCGCTGCGTCAGGGCGACAGCTTCAAGTGCTGGTCGATCGGAGAGGAAGACGCCAGCGAAGGCGAGCTGATCCAGCGCTTCTTCGATGGCATCGAGAAGTATCGGCCGGTGCTGGTGTCATGGAACGGTGGCGGCTTCGATCTGCCGGTGCTGCACTACCGTGCATTGATCAATGGCTGCGTCGCGCCGCGTTACTGGGATACCGGGCATCTCGATCGCGACGCGAAGTGGGACAACTATCTCGGCCGCTTCCAGTTCCGGCACACCGATCTGATGGACGTGCTGGCGTTGTACACGGGCCGGCAGAACGCGCCGCTGACCGAGATCGCGGTGCTGCTGGGTTTCCCCGGCAAGCTCGGCATGGACGGTTCGAAAGTGTTCGATGCCTACCAGGCCGGCGATCTCGCCGGCATCCGCGCGTACTGCGAAACCGACGTGCTCAATACCTGGCTGGTCTACCTGCGCTTCGAACTGATGCGTGGGCGTTTGACCCATGAGCAGCTTCAGCAGGAAGAGCAGCGTGCCCGCGAATTCATCATTGGCACCGGCGCCGCACACTGGAACGAATTCTCACAAAGCTGGGTGGCCTGATTGCATCGCAAGAAAAAACTGCCGCCCGCCGGCGAGTTCACCGCGGACATCATCGATCTCGATCACGAGGGTCGCGGCTTCGCGCGCGTCGACGGCAAGGCGACGTTCATTGCCGATGCCCTGCCGGGCGAGCGCGTGCGCTTCAAATATCTGCGGACTTCGCGCGATCTCGATGAAGGCCAGTGCATCGCGGTCGAAACACCATCGCCGCATCGTGTCACGCCCGGCTGCACGCACTTCGGTCTGTGCGGCGGCTGCTCGATGCAGCACCTCGCATCCGAGCAACAGATCGCCTTCAAGCAGAAGCAGATGCTCGATCAGCTCGAACGCAGCGGCAAGGTCACGCCGATCGAGATCGCCGCGCCGATTACCGGCGCCGTCTGGGGCTATCGCCGCCGCGCGCGGCTCGGTGCCAAGCACGTGCCGAAGAAGGGCGGGGTGCTGGTTGGTTTTCGCGAGCGCGAATCGAGCTTTCTGGCAACGCTCGACAGCTGCCAGGTCGTCGATCCGCGCGTCGGCTTGAAGCTGCGCGAGCTCGGCGCGCTGATCGGCAGTTTGTCCTTGCACCGGCAAGTGCCGCAGATCGAAGTCGCGTGTTCGGAGCAGACCGTCGCACTGGTATTCCGCGTGCTGGCAGAACCGACCGACGATGATCGCGAAAAGCTGCGTGCGTTCGGTGAGCTCGAAGGTTTCGACATCTATCTGCAGACTGGTGGTCCGGACAGCATCCGTCCGCTGGGCGCGGCGCGGGTACTCGAATATTCACCGGATGGTTCGGATCTGAAACTTCGCTTCGAGCCGACCGACTTCATTCAGGTCAACGGCAGCATCAGCCAGCAAACCGTCAATCAGGCGATCGCCTGGCTCGACCTGCAGCCGAACGAACGTGTGCTGGAATTGTTCTGCGGACTCGGCAATTTTTCACTGCCACTGGCGCGGCGTGGCGCCCAGGTGCTCGCCGTCGAAGGCGAGAAAGGCCTGGTGCAGCGCGCCCGTGAGAACGCAGAGCGCAACGGTCTCGAGATCCGTTTCGAGAAAGCCGATCTGTTCACGGCAACCGGAGAGGAAAACTGGCTGCAGCCGGACTTCGACAAGCTGCTGCTCGATCCGCCACGCGCCGGTGCCAAGGAGATCTTGCCGATCGTCGCCAAGCGCAAGCCGAAGCGGATTGTTTATGTGTCGTGCCATCCGGGTACGCTGGCGCGGGATGCGGGCATGCTGGTGCATGAACTCGGGTACACGCTGGCGCGTGCGGGTGTGATGGACATGTTTCCGCATACGAGCCATGTCGAGAGCATGGCGTTGTTCGAGTTGCGATGAGTTCTGTATCTCTCAGCGGACGGGGCTCTCGATCCGTGCTTTCGTTTCGCCCTTGTGGGCGAGTTCCTTTTCTTTGCTTGTCCAAAGAAAAGGAACCAAAAGAAAAGACACCCTGGCTCTGCGCTGCTGCTACGCAGCAGTACCCTGCGATGCTCGCCGGAAAGGGCGCGACCGAAACTCGCCCTGCTGCGCAGGACTCAGACACTCGGTCGCTTCATCCCTTCCCGGCTGTGCTTCTCGGCGCAACGCAAAGGGGCACAACGTCAAAAGCAAAAACGGTGCGTGACGAGAGGTCTATTCTCATTCCCTCTCCCGCTTGCGGGAGAGGGTTAGGGAGAGGGCGGCGCGCAGCGCCGGCTGTTGTTTTTGGTTTCGGCCCCCTTTGCGAAGCGCCGAGAAGCGCAGAGCGGCAGGGGTTGTCCGGGCCTGACTGTTTGAGCGGCGCAGCCGCGAGTTTCAGGCACGGCCTGCCGCTCGAGCATCGCAGGGTATCGGTGCGCAGCACCGACGCGAAAGCCAGGGTGCCTTTTCTTTTGCCTACATTTTCTTTGGGCAAGCAAAGAAAAGTAGGTCGCCCGATAGGGCGAAATCAAAGGCCGAATCGGGAAAGAGATTCGAAGTTTGCGACGCGCCGCAACGAGGCCAGCCTCTGATGCCGCTCGAAATCGAACGCAAATTCCTCGTCACCGGCGATGCTTGGCGCCAGCAGATCGAACGCTCCGTCGAGATGCGGCAGGGCTATCTCGCCGGCGAAGGCGGCCGCGCGTCGGTGCGCGTTCGCCTCGAAGGCGAGGTCGCGAAGCTCAACATCAAGGCGGCCGTTGTTGGCAGCGCGCGTGCTGAATACGAGTACGAGATGCCGGCCGACGAATGCCGCGAGATCCTCGCGACGCTGTGCGTCGGGCGTGTCGAGAAGACGCGGCACTACGTGCCGGCGCGCGGTGCACATGACGATGCGGTTTGGGAGATCGACGAATTCGTCGGCGACAACGCCGGATTGGTGGTCGCCGAGATTGAGTTGTTGACGATTGATGCGACGTTCGAGCGCCCGCTTTGGCTCGGGCGCGAACTGACGGGCGAGCGGCGCTACTACAACCACGCCTTGGCGCTGCACCCGTATATGGCATGGGCAGAGGGCGAGCTCTCGTGAAGATCGACATCGACCTGACGACGCAGCGGCTACAGCTGTTCGACGGCGCCGAGGTGCTGCGCGGGTACCTGATTTCCACGGCGGCGAACGGTCCCGG
>DATCXY010000384.1:0-3450 GCA_036570585.1 Solimonas sp.
CTTCCGACAGTTTCACGAACAAGCTTGAAGCGTGTTGGGCGCCATCGCGCTTGGCCTGCATCTTCAGGGCACGCATTGTGACCCAGCGATCGATGTCGCACATCAGACCGCCTTTTTCGGCGGCACGAATGAATTCCGAAGCGTGCTGCTCGTGGCCTTCTTCGTCGATCAGGCGCAGCAACACATCGAAGTGCTGGCGCGAATCGCCTTCGAGGCTGGCAATCGACTGATATGCAAGCTTCAGGCGGTTGTCGGCGATCGCCTTGCGCACCATTTCCGCGCGGCGCTGGTCATCGCGTTCCTGCAGGGAGTTTTGAGCGGTCGCGCCGAGATTGGCGAACTGTTTGCCGCCCCTGGCCGACAACTGGCGTGCGGCGCCGGTCATCTCGGCGACCATGGCGCTGGTCTGCTCGCTGCCGCTGAACGGGTAGGCGGTGGCGGTGAGGCTCAGCTGCGCCTCGTGCCCGGCAGTGTTGAAAATCTGCTTGCGCGCGTCGTCAACAATCGCCTCGCCCCAGGCCTGCACGCTGCCGCCGTCCTTGAAGCTGGCCAATATCGCCAGTTCATGGGTCGAGAAGCGGAAGATCTGATCATTCGGGGTCAGCCGCGATTGCACCCAGCCCAGTAATTGCAGGACCGCCTGTTCGGTGTCGTGCAGGCCGAGGCGCTCTTCCAACGCTGAAAACGCGTCAATCGACAACAGCAGGGCGGCGCGTTGCTGCTTCTGCTGGCTGGCGCCGGCAATCGCGGCGCCGAGGCACTCGAAAAATTGCAGACGACCACTTGGTTCCGCTGACTGTGCCGGCGCGGCATGCGCCGCTTCAGCACGAATCAGCATCTCGATCAGTTGTTCACCTTCGACTTCGGTGACGGTCAGTCGTGCGCTGATTGCCACGGCTTGTCCATCCTTGTGGACGAGACAGCAGTCGAGCGCGCGCTTCTCGGTCTTGCCGCGCAGCAGCAGCTTGATCTGTTCCTTGACCTTCGGTGCGAAGTCCGCGCCGACCAGATCCATCAGCGGCGTGCCGATCAGCGGCTTGGCATCGTCATAGCCGAGCAGGTGTGCGAACGCCGGATTGGCGTCGGAAAGGATGCCTTCCTGGATGTGCGCGACGGCGTCATTAGTACCGCTGATCAGTTCTTGATGCCGCGACTCGAAGATATCGAGCCGCTTTTGCGTCGCGCGCAGCTCGCGCAAGTGCCGGTGCACGGAAAATTCGCGCAGCGACACAAGTTCCAGATGTCGCAGCTGGCGCAGATCGTCGTAGGAGACGTGATCACGCGCGCCCGCTGCCATTGCCGAGACGGTGTCCTCCGGCACGAAGCGTGGACTCAGCAGCACGACCGGCAGATCGGCTGCCAGGCGCCCGCACAGATCGATGACGTCGCGCAGCGGCGCGGCTGGCAGATTGTCTGCGCACAAGACCAGATCCGGCGCGCCGCGACGCAGCGCTTCCTCGACATCTTCGATGTCGTTGACCCACGCGGTGCGCACCGGATGGCCGGCGTTGCGCAGATAGCTTTCGATGCGTTTGGTGATGCTTTCGGAATCGGTGACGACCAGCACCACATGGCCGTTCGCCTGATTGGCAGCGGCTGAGGATAGTGCGGAATCGTTCGGCATTGGGGATACGGCGGCAACAGACGCCATCAGAATGCTCCGTTCATCTGCGTGAAGCGAGGTTCAGGAGCCAAGCGCGGCCAAAGCGGTGATCGGCGGTGGGTAACGCCTGCATTGAGGCATTGCGGTATTTCGCACGGTTTTCCCCCTGTACTGCGTTGCTGTTGATCCGGCCTTTATTCTGAAGGTCTGGATGGCTCCCACGCGATCCATGTCTTCGCCGGCGCACCGGAAATCTCCCTGACCAGTTTCGGCAAGAGATATCCCGATAACCGCGACGATAACACGCGCATCAACTGCTGCGCCTCGCTTTCCGGCAGGTCGAAATGCGCAGCGCCCTGTACGCGATCAAGCAGATGCAGGTAGTAGGGCAGCACTCCGCATTCAAACAGTCGCTGCGACAGCGCGCTCAAGGCATCCGCATCGTCATTGACGCCGCGCAACAGTACCGACTGGTTGAGCAGGACGATGCCGCGTTGTCGCAGTGGCAGCAAGGCGTTGCGTACCGACTCATCAAGCGCGGCGGAATGGTTGGCGTGCAGCACGAACACGGTCTGCAAGCGGGTGCGATCGAGCCACGCGAGCGGCCGATCGTCGATGCGTTCTGGCAGCACGATCGGCTGGCGCGTGTGAATGCGCAGCCGCTTCAGATGCTTGATCTCGTCGAGCGCGCTGACCAGTTCGGCCAGCTTGTCATCGGACAGCGACAGCGGATCGCCGCCGGACAGAATCACTTCCTCGATGCTGCCATCAGCCGCTATTTCGGCCAGCGCCGCCGCCCAGTGATCGCGGGCGGCGAGTTGCTCCGAGTAAGGGAAATGACGACGAAAACAGTAGCGGCAATGCACCGCGCAGGCGCCGGTCGCGACCAGCAACACGCGGCCCTGGTATTTGTGGATCAGTCCGGCCTCGCGGACCTTGCCGAGATCGCCGACCGCATCGACGACGTAGCCGGGGCTCGCATCACTTTCGCGCAACGACGGCCAGACCTGCAGGAATAGCGGATCGAGGGGATCGCCCTTGCGCATCCGCGCCGCGAAGCCGCGCGGCACCCGCAGCGGAAAGTCGCGCAAGGCTTCGAGGCCAAGGCCAGCGGTCGCTGGGTCGAGCTCCAGATAGGCAAGCAAATCGGCCGGCCGGTTGAAGGCCAGGCGTAGCTCGTGCTGCCAGAGTGGCGCTCTCTGGTCGTTTTGGGGTTGGGGCGGTATCATTCGCGACCGATTTTCGCCGCTGCGTCAAGGCGCGGCAACTGGAAGCGGCTTTCCAGTCATCCATTTGAACCGAGCTCGAGCGAGACCTTTTATGGCGTCTGTCAGCACCAATGAAATGAAATCCGGCACCAAAGTGCTGATCGATGGCGAACCGTATTCGGTCATCGATAATGAATATCGCAAGCCGGGCAAGGGTCAGGCGACGAACTCGATCAAGATCCGTGCCCTCAAGACCGGTCGCGTGCTGGAAAAAACCCTGCGTTCGGGCGATAGCTGGGAAGCGGCGGACGTCGAAGATACCGACATGCAGTACCTGTATAACGATGGCCAGTTCTGGACCCTGATGGATCCGAACAGCTTCGAGCAGATTCAGGCGGGCGAAGCGGCGATGGCCGATGCCGCGCAGTGGCTCAAGGGCGAGGAAACGGTCCGCGTCACGCTGTGGAACGGCTTACCGCTGAGCGTCGCGGCGCCGAACACGGTCGAGCTGAAGATCACCGAAACCGATCCGGGCCTGCGCGGCGATACCGCAACCGGCGGTACCAAACCGGCCAAGCTTGAAACCGGCGCCGTGGTCAAAGTCCCGCTGTTCATCACCGAAGGCGAGAAGATCAAGGT
>DATCXY010000385.1:0-7127 GCA_036570585.1 Solimonas sp.
GCGGCATGGCGCGTGGCAGCGCGTCGACCGCCCGCAGGCCCGCGCCGCGCCCACAACAGCCGAACGCCCGAACAGTGAGCGCGCGGTGCTCGACTTCCTCGCCGCGCAAGGCGTGCCGGTGATCCCGGCCAGGATCGCGACGACTGCAGATGAAGCCGTCGCGTTCGCGCGCAACCTCGACGCACCGGTCGTCCTCAAGATCGCGTCGCCGGATATCCAGCACAAGACCGAAGTCGGCGGCGTCGCATTGAATCTGCGCGGCGATGACGCCGTGCGCACGGCGTTCGAGCAGATGATGCAGCGCGTGAAAGCGGCCAAGCCGGACGCAAAACTCGACGGCATCATCGTCTCGCCGATGCGCGGCGGCGGCGTCGAACTGTTCGTCGGCACGATGCGCGATCCGCAATGGGGTGCGGCGATCGCGGTCGGTCTTGGCGGTGTGTTCGTCGAAGCGTTGAAGGACACCAGCCTGCGGCTGCTGCCGATCGCCGAGCACGACGCGCTGGAGATGTTGGGCGAGCTGCGTGGCAGCGCGCTGCTCGACGGCTTCCGCGGCGCGCCGGCCGTCGATCGCGCCACGCTGGCGAAGATCATCGCCGCGATCGGCAACGCGGCGCTGGCGCTCGGTCCGGATCTGGTCTCGCTTGAAATCAACCCGCTGCTGGCGTTCGATGGCGGCATCGAAGCGCTCGATGGCCTGACGGTCTGGGAGGATGCGCATGAGCAGCACTGAGGTGAAAGCCGAACACATTCCCGTCATCGTCGGCGTCGGCGAATTCGTCGATCGTCCGGCACTGCCGGCCGACGCGCTCGAACCGGTCGCGCTGATGGAGCGCGCGCTGCGCGCCGCCGAAGACGATGCCGGCGCCAGCTTGCTGTCGCGGCTCGATTCGATCGAATTGATCGGGCTGATCACCTGGCGCTACGCCGATCCGGTGTCGCTGCTGTGCGAGCGGCTCGGCATCTCGCCGTCGCGCAAGGTCAACGCCAGCATGGGCGGCGAAACGCCGATCCGCCTGATCCACGAAGCGGCAGTACGGATCGCGCGCGGCGAATTGCAGGCGGCGGCGATCGTCGGCGGCGAAGCCATGCACGCACGCGGCCGCGCCGCCAAGGAAAAAGCAAAGCTCTCATGGACGCCAGCCGCGCCCAGGGAAGCCGCCGTGCAATTCCCGTCCAGTCGTTTCGAACTGAGTCCGGTCGCGAAAAAACTCGGCGTCACCGACCCGGCGCAGATCTATCCGCTGTACGAGATGGCCACGCAGGCTGCCTGGCAGCAGACGCCGGCACAGGCCCAAGCCGAGTCCGCGCAGCTGTGGGCGCAGTACGCTGCGGTCGCCGCCGGCAACGAGCATGCGTGGATTCGCAAGGCACCGGACGCGGCGACGATTGCTACGGTCAACGATCAGAACCGCCTGATCAACTGGCCGTACCCGAAGTTCATGGTCGCCAATCCGTCGGTCAATCAGGCGGCCGGCGTGATCGTCACCAGCCTTGCGCTCGCGCGCGCCGCCGGCGTGCCGGACGATCGCATCATTCACCTCTGGGGCGGCGCCGCCGCCAAGGAACCGGAGGATTATCTGAAGCGCGACGCCTACACGCACAGCACCGCGCAGGAAGCGGTGCTGCGCAAAAGCGTCGAAATCGTCGGCGGTGATGCAAAGCGCTTCGATCACGTCGAGCTGTACAGCTGCTTCCCGGTCGTGCCGAAGATGGCATTGCGCACGCTCGGCCTCGACGCGAGCAGCTGCACGCCAACGGTCGCCGGTGGCCTGACCTTCTTCGGCGGCCCGCTCAACAACTACATGTCGCATGCCGTCTGCGCGATGGTGCGCATCCTGCGCGCGGCGCCGCAGGACATCGGCCTGCTGTACGGTCAGGGTGGCTACGTCAACAAGCACCACACGCTGGTGCTCAGCCATCAGCCACCGGCAGCATCGCTCGCACTCGACTATTCGGTGCAGGACGTCGCCGACCGTGCGCGCGACGCCGTTCCGGCGTTGGTCGACGACTATCGTGGCCCGGCAACGATCGAGACTTACACCATCCTCTACGCACGCGATGGCGCACCGCTGCACGGCATCGTCGTCGCACGCACGCCCGATCAACAGCGTGTGATGGCGAAAGTCATGGCCGACGACGAGACGTCGATGGCTGCCCTGCTGTCGACCGAACGCAATGCGATCGGCACCAACGGCCAGGTGCGCATCGACACCTTCGGCCTGCCGGTCTGGGAAACAGGTGATGCGCCGCGCGATCGCCGCGCACTGCCGAAGCGCTGGTGCACGCTCGAACGCGAAGGTCCGCTGACCATCATCACGATGAATCGCCCCGAAGCGATGAACGCGCTGCATCCGGCCGCCAATGCGGAGCTGGCGGAAATCTTCGACGACTTCGCCGCGGATCCATCGCAGTGGGTGGCCATCATCACCGGCGCCGGCGAGCGTGCGTTCTGCACCGGCAACGACCTGAAATTCACGGCCACGGCGATGGCCCGCGGCGAGAGTTTTGCGCCGCCCTTGACCGGGTTCGCCGGCCTCACCGGCCGCTTCAATCTCGACAAGCCCGTGATCGCCGCGGTCAACGGCGCGGCCATGGGCGGTGGTTTCGAAATCGCGCTGGCCTGCGATGTCATCGTCGCCGCCGACAGTGCGGTGTTCGCACTGCCGGAACCGAAAGTCGGCCTCGCCGCGCTCGAAGGCGGGCTGCTGCGCCTGACGCAGCAGATTCCGATGAAGCAAGCGATGGGCATGATCCTGACTGGCCGCCGCGTCGGCGCCGAAGAGGGACTCAAGCTCGGCTTCGTCAACGAAGTGACCGACCCCGCCAGCCTGATGACGCAGGCACGGCGCTGGGCCAGCGAAATGCTGGCCTGCAGCCCGATGTCGATCCGTGCGTCGAAAGCCATCGTGCGGCAAGGCGGCGACGAGGCCACGCTCGCCGACGCGTACCGCAAGCAGATGCGCTATGACGCGGTGCGCGCCATGTTCCGCTCGCCGGATTTTCGCGAAGGCCCGCTGGCTTTCGCGCAGAAACGCGCGCCACGCTGGAGCGGCAAATAGGAACGCGACGATGGATCTGAACTGGAGCGACGCCGATCTCGCATTCCGCGACGAGGTTCGCGCATTTCTCGCCGACGCCGTCGACGACGATCTGCGTGCGGCCGGCACGCGCATGACCAGCGTCTATCCGGATCATCACGCGTCGATCGCGTTGCAGAAGAAGCTGCATGCGCGCGGCTGGGGTGCGCCAAGCTGGCCGCGCGAATACGGCGGCTGCGAATGGAGCGCCGTGCAGCGCTATCTGTTTGCGCGTGAGCGCCTCGCTGCCGGCGCGCCACCGCCGCCGCTCGGCATTCACATGATCGGGCCGGCGATCATCCGCTTCGGCACGCCCGATCAGCACGCGCGTTTCCTGCCCGGCACGCTGAGCGGCGACATCCTCTGGAGCCAAGGCTATTCGGAACCGGAATCCGGTTCGGATCTGGCATCGCTGCAGATGTCGGCGATCGACGACGGCGACGATCTGGTCTGCACCGGCTCGAAGATCTGGACCACGCACGCGCACGTCTCGAACTGGATGTTCGCGCTGGTCCGCAGCTCGCGCGAAGCAAAGCCGCAACGCGGCATCACCTTCGTGCTGCTCGACATGCACAGCCCCGGCGTCAGCGTGCGGCCGATCGTCATGTCGTCCGGCGAACACATCCAGAACCAGGTGTTCTTCGATCAAGTGCGCATTCCCAAGCGCAATGTGCTCGGCGCGATCGGCGACGGCTGGACCGTCGCCAAGTTCCAACTCGAATTCGAGCGCAGCAATCTGGCATCGGCGCCGGAACTGCAGCTGCGCCTCTACGAGTTGCGGACTTTCGCCGCAAACGTGCCCGGCGACGCCGGTGGCACGCTGCTCGACGACCCATTGTTCGCATCACGCCTTGCCGCCGCGCGCATCCGCGCAACCACACTCGAACACTACGAGCTGCAGGCCTTGTCGGCGATCGCCGCCGGCGGCTCGCCGGGGCTCGCGGCATCAGTGATGAAGATCGTCGGCACCGAACTAAGCCAGCATCTGACTGAACTGGCGCTCGACGCTGCTGGCGTCTACGGCCGCGCCTACCAGCCTCAGGCCTTCCGGCCCGGTGGCGATGTCATGCTGCCGCACGCCTCCGGAGAAACGATCGGCCCACCCGCTGCCGCGATCGCTCCCTTGCGCTATCTCAACGATCGCGCCGCGACAATCTACGCCGGCTCAACCGAGATCCAGTACAACATCCTCGCGAAAGCCGCGCTCGGACTTTAGGACAGCCTGAGCGGCACCCAGTTCCGGCACCTCATTGGCGGGAGCGTCGGCAGACGCCTGCCCGTGCCCGTTCGGAGCGGACGAAAGCACTAGAAGAAACGTCCCTCAAGGCTGAGACGCCGATTACGCAGGCTATCGAAACGATCAGCGGCGTTGACGCACCTTTCGTGCGGGCCCAATACATTTTTCAGATCCGACAGCGGAAGCTTCACCACTATTGGCTGAACCGGAGGACCGCCAACGACACACTGGTAGCGCACAAAAATGAAGCCACTGGTATGTCCAGCCGTGTCGAGCCAGTTAACGATGCCGGGATCTTCGGCACTGATCACATAGCGAAGCATGCCGTCAGATGACAAGGTGGACTGCACAAGGTTGAGAGTAGATTGATGCTGCCGGGGATCTATGCTGTTGAACCAGAGTGGGTGCCCGAGCGCGATGCTCTGATAGCGTGCCGTCGAAGGCGCGATCGTCACCAGCAACGCCTCACCGGGCGCAAATGAAAACCGGCACTTGGTATTGAACTGACCCGGAAAATATCCGGCATCGGCGGGCGCAATGACAGGAGAGGGAAGCTCATTCAGCGGAAGCACTGCCAACCAGTTCTGGCGAAAACTTTCGAGGAAGCGAACTTGCTGAACGAGATTGCGCGCTGCAGTTCTAAATTTCTGCTGGACCGCCTCTACAGACAACCGTCGAGGCAGCATCGCGTCGTCGCTCAGATCCAGACGCTCGATGAGCATCGCCGTGGCCTGTTCCGTATACCAATCGCTGGTTGTCTGTCGCACAAAGATCGTTCGCGCGGTCGGACCTGCCTTCAGCCAATTCCTCGATCTTGGAGCCGTGCCCACGAACAATTCAAAGGTTCCGTCTGCTTCGATTTGAATGCCGCCGACCTCGAGCGCATCGATCCGCTCACCGGGGACGCCATCGTCACCGACGAGTCCCGAAAGAATTTCAAAACAGTAATCGACCGTCCTACCCTTTTTCCCGGTGATTCGGTATTCGCCGTTTCCATCGATTTGTGCGGCGTAATAGTGATGGTCTGGAGTCGACAATCCCCAGGACCGATGGCTATCCATGACCCGCACAAAACAGGGTCGATCCACGTCACCACCTTTGAACATTCGTTCAAGATGAAACTCCCACATACCGGCCAAGTACATATAGCCATCCGCTAGGTCAGCATCGGATATTTCCGGATGTGCGTGCAAAATCTCTTCGACTTCGCGCGCTGCCGATAGAAACGCCGAATAGCCATCACCCGACTCAATAATTTTCTCCGACATTCCAGCTTCCGCTTTCACTGAAATTCCCTAAACCCGGCGTCCACTGCTGATGGGGTCAATCCGTAGTGTTCGAGCTGATAAACATTCTTCCCGTGCTTTCCAGCAGGATTTTCCTGAAGCCAGGCGTTCACCGCCGCCTCACCGCGATCATCAAGCTGCGTACCAGCGCGGCGATAGATTTCTCTGACATGCCGGACCGGATACCCCAGTAAGTCTTGATAATGGACTTCCATCAGGTTGAGCCTTTCGCCAAGTCTTTGTTGCGCTTCCTTGAATCGTCTCATTTCAGCCGTCCAAAACCCCATGGCCAGTTCACCGATCTGATGCGGTGTGATCGCCAGCGTCGAATTTGCGCTCGCTTCAAGCGCGTGACAGAACGAAGCTACTACAGTCGTGAATTCGCGCCGAGGGTAGACGAAGCTGGCACGCGGGTGCGCCGTCAGCAACGCATCGAGGCATCCTATATGTACCGGCGTCTTGAGCACCCACCGCCGCCCTCGCCTGCCACCATCCTGCCACTGCAGGTACCGAAGCAGATCAGCAACGTAGCGATATGTCGGTTCACGAGGCAAAGACCGCAGGTATTCAAGATACTCAGGCGACAGCAGGCTCCAGAACACATTCCCGACGTGCTGGAAAGTAAGATGGTGCAGGAACCAATCTTCCTCCGCTTCCCTCACGATCATCGGATGCGCCGTGAAAAGGGCCGGGTTATGCGTGCGAATAGCGTCCTCTGCTGCTTGCGCGATCGCAAGCCGCTCGACTGGCTGTCCCGCAATTTCTCCAGGAAAAGGTGCAGGATTCAGCACCCGCCAGAGCGCAAGGTTTTGCATGGCAGGATCTGCCGAAATCATCCTCTGTAGAACGGTCGTTCCACTACGCGGGAATCCGAGTATGACAATCGGGTCACTGACATCCTCCTGCAGGATTTCCGGATGCAGATCGACATCGCGCGCGAATCGCAATCTATTAACTAAACAACGGTGAACCAGCTGGCTTTGCTGTTCGCGCCCCTCGGGACTTAAGTTCGTTCGCTCCAGAAGATTCAGATACACGCGGAGCGGCTCCAGGAAATCACCCGCACCAAAATTACTGAGCCCTGTCGCGTCGCGTGCATTATCAAGCTCACGCTCAACCGCAGCCTGAGAATTTTTCATGTCATGCGATCCCGTCAATGTTGCGACCAGCCGCCATCGACACTCAAGGTAATTCCCGTCACATAGCTGGCAGCTTCTGAACAGAGCCAGACAGCAGCTGAAGCCAGCTCATCCGGCTGCCCGACGCGACCCATTGGCGTGTAATTGACAGCCATTTGCGCATTGGCAGGATTGTTCGCGAATCCTTGCTCGAGCATCGGGGTAAGGATTGTTCCGGGGCACACAGTGTTGACGCGAATGCCCTGACGAGCGAACTCCAGCGACGCCACTTTGGTCAGGCCTTGGACGCCGTGCTTTGCGGCAACATACGGCGCATGCATCGGAAAACCTAGCAGACCAGCGACGGATGAAATATTTACGATGGCCCCTCCGCCACGCCCGAGCA
>DATCXY010000386.1:0-6666 GCA_036570585.1 Solimonas sp.
CCTGTTATCCGGCATTTCGCGAGCACCTGCTGCATTGGGTCGACCAGGCGGTCGTCGCCGATGGCCATTGTCTGACCAGCCAGGGGCCGGCGACCGCGATCGCGTTTGGCCTGACACTGATCGAGAAGTTGGCGGGAAGCGAAATGCGCCAGCGCGTCGCGGCCGATCTGCTCGCCGCCTGAAATCTTGGCTGAACGGATTTTTCTGTCTTGCAAGAGCGCGCGGGCGCGCGTCGCGCTCGCTGCACGGCGGTGGTCGAAAAACGGACGTGCCGCCGGCAAATAAAAACGCCCGCATCGCGCGGGCGTCTTTTAACTAACCCGCAAACGCGGATTCAGGCGGCTTTCTTGTCGACGGCCTCGGTCAGCATCTTCTTCAGCTCACCACTCTGATAAAGATCAAGCGTGATGTCGCAGCCGCCGATCAGCTCACCTTTCACGTACACCTGCGGGAACGTTGGCCAGTTGGCGAACTTGGGCAGCGCCCGGTAAACCTCTTCGTCTTCGAAGATGTTGATGTAGGCGAACGGCGTCTCGCAGGCCTTGAGCGCCTGCACGACGCGTGCGGAAAACCCGCACTGCGGAAAATCGGGCGTCCCTTTCATGTAGACGATGATCGGGTTGTCGGTAACCTGCTTCTTGATTCTTTCCAATGCATCCATTACGGCTCTCCGGACGGGGGAGTTAAAGCGGCGGCGGATTATACGCCGTCGCCCATGACAAGGTGCGTGCTATTGAACTTGACGGTGGAATTGGCCTATTTTGTCGATCCCCCGAGCCAGTATGTGCAGCTCGCACTCGAAACCAGCAAAAGGAATAAAGACATGGCACTGACGCTCCCCGAACTCCCGTACGCACGCGATGCGCTGGCGCCGCACATGTCGGCTGAAACACTGGATTATCACTATGGCAAGCATCACAAGGCCTATGTCGATAACGGCAACAAGCTGATCGCGGGCACCGAATTTGAGAACATGTCGATCGAAGACATCATCAAGAAATCGTCCGGCAAGATCTTCAACAACGCCGCGCAGGTCTGGAACCACAGCTTCTTCTGGAACTGCCTGACGCCGAAACAGGGCGCGCCGGGCAAGAAGTTGACCGACGCTTTGGTCAAACAGTTCGGCGGCGTTGAAGATTTCAAGAAGCAGTTCACCGAAACAGCCGTCGGCACCTTCGGTTCCGGCTGGGCCTGGCTGGTGCAGAACGCTGACGGCTCGCTGGCGATCACCAGCACACCGAACGCCGAAAACCCGCTGACCAAGAACCAGAAGCCGCTGCTGACCTGCGACGTTTGGGAACACGCTTACTACATCGACTACCGCAATTCGCGACCGAACTTTCTCGAGCACTTCTGGGCGCTCGCGAACTGGGATTTCGTCGAGAAGAATCTGGGGTAAAATCGTCGCCAGCCTTGGGTCGAGAGCCGCGCTTGCGCGGCTCTTGGCTTTATGGGCCCCGGTTTTTTGAAGAGAGTTGCAAGATGCCGCGTCATTTCCTGAAGTTGTCCGATCTGAGTGCCAGCGAGGCGCGCAATATCCTTGAGCGTGCCAGCGCGCTGAAGGCACAGGCCGCCGATACCAGTTATCGCCCGTTCGTCGGCAAGACCTTGGCGATGATTTTTACCAAAAACTCGACGCGCACCCGCGTCAGCTTCGAGGCCGGCATGGCCCGCTACGGCGGCCATGCGCTGTTCCTGTCGGCTGGCGTCACGCAGATCGGCCGCGATGAACCGATCAGCGACACTGCCAAGGTGCTGTCGCGGATGTGCAGCGCGATCATGATTCGCAACGATTCGCAGGCCGATCAGATCGAACTTGCAACGAACTCGCGCGTACCCGTCATCAATGGCCTCTCCGACCAGCATCATCCCTGTCAGCTGCTCGCCGACATGCAGACCTGGTTCGAGCATCGTGGCGATCCACGCGGCAAGACCGCGGCATGGATCGGCGACGGCAACAATAACGTCTGTCATTCATTCATCGAAGCCGCCGTCATGTTCGGCTTCACGCTGAAGATTGCGGCACCCGCCGGCTATGCGCCGGACATTGCACTGGTGCGCGCCGCGGGCACCGCCGTTCAGCTCGTCGATGATGCAGCCAGCGCCGCTCGTGGCGCGGACCTGGTGGTCACCGACACCTGGACCAGCATGGGACAGGAAGCCGAACAGCAGAAGCGCATCGCGGCCTTCGCGGCGTATCAGGTCAACGCGAAACTGATGTCGAGCGCGCACCAGGATGCGATTTTCCTGCATTGCCTGCCGGCGCATCGCGGCGAAGAAGTGACCGCCGAGGTCATCGATGGAGCGCAGTCCGTGGTATTCGACGAGGCCGAAAACCGGCTGTGGGCGCAGATGGCGCTGGTCGAATTTCTGCTCAAATAATTCCGGATCACTTCATGAGCGCTGCGACCATTCCCTCCGATGTGGCGCTGTCGGTGCGCCGCGCGCTTGATGAAGACATCGGCACGGGCGATGTCACCGCCCAGCTGGTCGCGGCCGACGAGATCGCCGACGCCACCGTGATCTCGCGCGAAGCCGCCGTGATTTGCGGCCGTCCCTGGGTCGATGAAGTGTTTCGCACGCTCGATCCGCAGATCGCGATCGGCTGGCAGGTGGCAGAAGGCGAACGCATCGTCCCCGATCAGGCGCTGTACGTGTTGCGTGGTCCGGCACGCGCGCTGCTGACTGGCGAACGCACCGCGCTGAACTTCCTGCAGACCTTGTCCGGCACCGCCACTGTCGTCCGCGAGTACGTCGATGCGGTTGCCGGCACTGGCTGTCAGATCGTCGATACGCGCAAGACCCTGCCCGGCCTGCGCAATGCGCAGAAATACGCGGTTGTCTGCGGTGGCGGCGTGAACCATCGGATCGGCCTGTACGACGGCATCCTGATCAAGGAAAACCACATCGCAGCGGCGGGCGGCATTCAACAGGCGATCGCCAATGCGCGAGCGCTGAACGCCGGTGTACCGCTGATGACCGAAGCCGAGGATCTCGACCAGGTCGATGCCGCGCTCGCAGCCGACGTCGATCTCCTGCTCGTCGATGAATTCAGTCCCGATGAAATTCGCGAGGCCGTGCGCCGCACGCGCGCGCATCGTCAGCACGGCGGCAAAACCGTGATCGAGTATTCGGGTGGCGCAACGCTGGAGACGGTACGCGCGATTGCCGAATGCGGCGTCGACCGCATCTCGATTGGCGCGATCACCAAGCATGTGCGCGCCGTCGATCTGTCGATGCGCTTTCGCTAAGAACCCAAGCGCATCTGCAGGAGCGCCCGGTGGGCGCGATCATGCCGCACGCGGGTCGCGCCCATGGGCGCTCCTACAACACGCGTAGCAGCCGCTCGACGACCGGTGCGACCCTTGCGCGCTCGCTGCTGGTCCGCCATTCCAGCGTGCCGGATGTTTCCGCATCGGCCAGCAGGTCTTCACGCTCCAGCACACGCTGTGTCTGTCGCGCCACGGCTTCACCAGTATCGAGCAGGCGGACCTGCGGCCCGACCAGCTCGGACAGCACCGGCCGCAGAAACGGGTAATGCGTGCAGCCCAGCACCAGCGTATCGGCGCCGTCGGCCAGCAGCGGCGCCACATACTGCGACAGGAGCGCGCGCAGTGGCGTACCTTCGAGCTCGCCGCGTTCGACGAATTCCACCAGACCGGGACAGGGCTGCGTGATGACGCGTACCTGCCCACCATGCTGCGCATGCAGTTTCAGAAATTTGTCACCGGCCAGCGCCGCGCCGGTCGCCAGCACCCCGACCACTCCGCTGCGGGTCTGCGCGACGGCCGGCTTGATCGCCGGTTCGATGCCGACGAAGCTCAGCGGATAAGCCGCACGCAGCTGCTCGATCGCGGCGATCGTCGCCGTATTGCACGCAACCACGATCAGTTTGACCCCGGCGGCCAGCAACTCATCGGTGATCGCGACCGCTCGTGCGCCGATCTGCTCAGCGGTCTTGGTGCCGTATGGGCAATGACGGCTATCGGCGTAATACAGCAGATTCTCGCCCGGCAGCAGCCGACGGATTTCACGGAGGACCGAAAGACCACCAACTCCGGAATCGAAAATGCCGATCGGCGCGCTGCGATATTCCTTGCTCATGAGCGAATGGCGACCTCGTCGGGCATCGGGGTCGGCTCCGAATCGTCACGCGTCACTTCATCCGGCACGCGTGTACGCATCGCCGCGCCGGACATGCCACCGGTCGGGTTGCGGGCAAGCAAAAAGCGCAATGCCAGACGATTGAAGATTCCCGGCATCTCCGACGGCAGCGCGTGATGCGCACCCGCGACGATGTGCAAACGTCCACGTGGCAGCGCGTGTGCGAATCGCACGCTTTCCTCACGCGTGTAGTAATCGTGTTCGGCGCCAACGATCAATACCGGCAACCGTAGTTCGTCCAGCCGTTCCAGCACCGACCAGTGACCCAATGCGGCCAGCGCCGACAGGTAGCTGTAGCGCGACGTCCGTGCGCCGCGCGCTGCACTCTTCTCGCGTTGCTCGGCTTGATCCTCGCCCGGATACATGCGCTGCGCACCAATGCGTGCCAGCCGCGCCGGCCCGAGCAGACCCATGACGACCCAGCGATACGCGAACTCGGCGAAATGCCGGCGCGTCTGTGGCTTGAACATCGGCATGCTGTTGGCGACGACCAGCCGACGTACGCGCTGCGGCTGATCAAGTGTCAGCTGCTGCGCGATCGCACCGCCCATCGAATGACCGACCAGCAGACAGCGCTCGATGCCGAGTGCGTCGAGTAACGCAAGCATGTCGCGCGCAAATCGTGGGATCGAGATCAGACGTCGGCCACCGGGACTGTCCCCGAAGCCGCGCAGATCCGGCGCGATCACGCGAAAATGCTGCGCGAATTCGCCGATCTGGTACTCCCAATCGTGGTGGCTGCCGCCGAGCCCATGGATCAGCAGCAGCGGCGCCCCGACGCCCGCCTCGACGTAGTGCAGCTCGATGTCGTCGACGCGTACCGTCGGCATCCACGCGCCGCCTTAGTTCCGCGCCACAGAGATGGCGGAACAAGATGAAGCGGATGGATCTTGGTGCATGGCAAGGCGCGAGGAGGAAGCGCAGCTTGTACTACGGCGGCAATGAACGAGGCCACCGTGCGCCAAAAGACGCCGTTTCATGTTGCGATATCTCTGCGGCACGGGGCCAGTACCGGGCTAGTGGCCGCGGCCGCCCTGTTGCGGCGTGCAGAAACAGCGTGCGTACATGCCACGCGGATCGTTGAAGGACGACAACCAGTGCTCGATGTCGGTCTTGGTGGCGATCGTCTGCAGCCAGTTGCGCGCCGTGCTCGGCACCCAGGCATAACGCGTCTGGCTCGAGAACCGCGACAGCAGCTGCATCGCGAAATCACGCTTCGGACTCATTTCCTCGACGCGATATTCATCCGGTTTCAAGCCTGCGAGCTTGGCGGCCGCAAGCTCGGCCTGCTTCAGCCCGCCGATCTCATCGACCAGACCGAGCTGCAGGGCGTGACCCCCGCTCCAGACGCGGCCCCGCGCGATCTCGTTGACCTTTTCGACCGGGATCTTGCGCGCGGCTGACACGCCACCGATGAAGTCGCGATAGCCTTTGTCGATCTGCGCCTGGATGATCTGGCCGACTTCCGGCGACAGCGGCCGGTCGATCGCGAACGCGCCCGCCAGCGGCGTGGTGCCGATGCCGTCGGTGTGAATGCCCAGCTTCGCCAAGCCGCGATCGATGGTCGGAATCATGCCGAAGATGCCGATTGAGCCGGTGATCGTCGCGTCGTGCGCGAAGATGCGGTTGGCATCCATCGACACCCAGTAACCACCACTGGCGGCGACCGTCGACATCGATGCGACCACTGGCTTGCCATCGGCCTTCAACTGGTCGACCGCGCGACGGATCTGCTCCGACGCCCAGACGCTGCCACCCGGAGAATTGACGCGCAGCACAACCGCCGAGACATCATCGTCGCGGCGCGCCTGATCAAGCAGATCGGCAATCGCATCGCCACCCGCCTGACCGATGGCGCCATCACCGTCGACAATCTCGCCCTGCACGAATACCAGCGCGACAGTGCCCTTGGCCCCAGCCTCTTCCTTGTTCTGCTCGCGATCACCGACCGCCGACAGGTAGTCGAGATAGTGAATCTGGCGGAAGCTGCCAATGTCATCGTCCATGCCAACCTGCGCGCCCATGCGCTTGCGAAACTGCTCCAGCGTCTCGACGCTGGTCACCAATCCGCTGGTCTTGGCATACGCCGCGGCATCGCCGCCATTGGCCGTCAGCCCGCTGGCGAATTGCCGCACGTAGATATCAGCCGTATTCTCCGGCAGCTTGCGGCCCTTGCCGACGCCGGCACCGTAGTCGTTCCACAGATCGCCGAGCCATTCGATGTCGGCGGCGCGCGCATCCGGCGACATATCGTTGCGCGTGAACGGTTCGACCGCCGACTTGTACTCGCCGACGCGGAACACGTGAACGTCGACGCCGAGTTTGTCGAGCCCGTCCTTGAAATAATTGTTGTACGCGCTGAAGCCTTCGAGCGAGACACTGCCCATCGGGTCCATCACCACCTCGTCGGCCTGCGCCGCCGCGTAATACGTGGACTGCTCGTACGACGGACTCCAGGCGATGATCTTCTTGCCGCTGGCACGAAAGTCGTTCATCGCCGCG
>DATCXY010000387.1:0-3415 GCA_036570585.1 Solimonas sp.
GGTCGGCGTCAAGGAAGATTCAGTACGCCGTGCGCGTCACAAACATGGGGTGCGTCCGGTCTACAAGCGCGTCGACACTTGCGCCGCTGAGTTCCCGACCTCGACCGCGTACCTGTATTCGACCTACGACGAGGAGTGCGAGGCGCAGCCGACCACGCGCGACAAGATCATGATTCTCGGCGGCGGTCCGAACCGCATCGGCCAGGGCATCGAGTTCGATTACTGCTGCGTGCATGCCGCGCTCGCGCTGCGCGAAGACGGTTACGAAACGATCATGGTCAACTGCAATCCGGAGACCGTGTCGACCGATTACGACACGTCGGATCGTCTGTACTTCGAACCGCTGACGTTCGAAGACGTGATGGAAATCATCGAGCTCGAAAAGCCCAAGGGCGTGATCGTGCAGTTCGGTGGCCAGACGCCGCTGAAACTCGCGCGTGCGCTGGAAGCCGCTGGCGCGCCGATCATCGGCACGACGCCGGACGCCATCGATCTGGCCGAAGACCGCGAACGTTTCCAGAAGCTGGTCGACAAGCTCGGCCTGCTGCAGCCGCCGAATGGCGTCGCGACCTCCGAGAAGCAGGCGCTGAACGTCGCCGCCAAGGTCGGTTATCCGCTGGTCGTGCGGCCGAGCTACGTGCTGGGCGGCCGGGCAATGGAAATCGTCCACGATGACGACGATCTCAAGCGCTACATGCGCGAGGCCGTGCAGGTCTCGAATGACTCGCCGGTACTGCTCGACCGCTTCCTCAACAACGCCATCGAGGTCGACGTCGATGCACTTGCTGACGGCAAGGATGTCGTGATCGGCGGCATCATGGAGCACATCGAGGAAGCCGGTGTGCATTCCGGCGACTCGGCATGTTCGCTGCCGGCGCATTCGCTGCCGAAGAAAGTGCAGGACGATATCCGCACGCAGATCGTCAAACTAGCCAAGGCACTGAAGGTCGTTGGCCTGATGAACACGCAGTTCGCCGTGCAGGACGGCAAGGTCTATCTGCTGGAAGTCAATCCACGCGCTTCGCGCACCAGTCCGTTCGTGTCGAAGGCGACCGGCCGACCGCTCGCGAAGATCGCGGCGCGGTGCATGGCGGGGCAGAGCCTGAAGAGCCAGGGTGTCACCAGCGAGATCTTGCCGAAGTACTTTTCGGTCAAGGAATCGGTATTTCCGTTCGCCAAGTTTCCGGGCGTCGACCCGCTGCTCGGACCGGAGATGCGTTCGACCGGCGAGGTCATGGGCACGGGCAAGCATTTCGGCGAAGCGTTCAACAAGGCGCTGCTGGCGGCCGGCATGACGGTGCCGCGCTCGGGGACGACGTTCATCTCGGTCCGCGACCAGGACAAGAAGAAGGCGGTTGAACTCGCGCGTCTGGTCGCCGGCAAGGGTTTCAAGGTCGTCGCCACGCACGGCACCGCAGCGTTGATCCGCAAGGCCGGCATCGAGTGCGAAGGCGTCAACAAGGTCAAGGAAGGCCGGCCGCACTGCGTCGACATGATCAAGAACGGCGAGATCCAGTTCATCGCCAACACCACCGAAGGCAAGCAGTCGATCGAGGAATCGCGCTCGATCCGGGGTGCCGCGATCCAGCACAAGATTTGTTATTTCACGACGATCGCCGGTGCGCTGGCCGCGGCAGTGGCGATGGAGCATCTTGACGAAGTCGACGTCAATCGCCTGCAGGACTTGCATGGCGAGTTGCGCTGACCGGGGCTGCAGAATGGCACCGCCGGGTGTCAGCACCGAAACCTGAATTCGATGGCGCCTTGTGGTAGCTTCGCGCGCCAGTAATGGTCCGGTGATTCTTCGTTGGCCGACATCCGAGATTCTGTAAGCGCGGCGGTACCGGAAATGCCCAAGCATCTGGGTGACTTTTCGGTTGGCCCTCGCGTCCTGCTGATCGTTGCGCTGGCGGTGCTGGTCGGCATCGTCAGTGCCTTGCTTGCGATGCTGCTGCAGGATCTGATCGGCATCATTACCAATGCCGTGTTCTATCAACGCTGGTCGACGCAACTGGTCGCCCCCGGCGCCGTCGCCCATCAGCCGATGCTGGTCCTGCTGGCGCCGGTCGTCGGCGGCCTGATCGTCGGCCTGATGGCGCGCTACGGCTCGGAGGCGATCCGCGGCCACGGCATGCCGGAAGCGATCGACGCGATCCTGCGCAAAGGCAGCAAGGTACAGCCGCGCGTCGCGGTGCTCAAGCCGATCTCGGCCGCGGTCACCATCGGCACCGGCGGACCGTTCGGTGCGGAGGGGCCGATCATCATGACCGGCGGTGCGTTCGGTTCGGTGATGGCGCAATTCCTCAAGCTGACCGCCGACGAGCGCAAGGCCTTGCTGGTGGCCGGCGCCGCCGGCGGCATGGCGGCGACGTTCAACGCGCCGCTGGCGTCGATCCTGCTTGCGGTCGAATTGCTGCTGTTCGAATGGAAGCCGCGCAGCTATCTGCCGGTGGCCGCCGCGGTGCTGGTCGCGACGCTGGTACGGGGTCTGCTGATGGGCACGGGCGCGATCTTTCCGGTGCCCGACCCCGGTATCCAGCTGAGTCTCGGGGTGGCCGGGCTGTGCGTCGTCGCCGGACTCGGCGGCGGCTTGCTCGCGGTATTGGCCACCGAGATGGTCTATTTCGCCGAAGACACGTTCAAGAGGCTGCCGATCCACTGGATGTGGTGGCCCGCGATCGGTGGCCTGATCATCGGCATCGGCGGTTTGTTCGAGCCGCGTGCGATGGGCGTGGGTTACGACGTGATCCGCGATCTGCTGCAAGGGCATGCGACGATGCAGCTGATCATCGGCATCCTGGTCGTCAAGACCCTGATCTGGTCCTTGTCGCTGGGTTCCGGCACTTCTGGTGGCGTATTGGCGCCGGTGTTCATGATCGGCGGTGCGCTTGGCGCGCTCGAAGCGATGGCGTTCCCGGCGGTCGCCCCCGGCTTCTGGGCGCTGATCGGACTCGCTTCGGTGGTCGGCGGTGTGATGCGCTCACCGTTCACCGGTGTGATCTTTGCGCTGGAGCTGACGCACGAATGGTCGGCCGGCATGGCGCTGATGATTGCCGCGTCGTCGGCCTACGGCATTTCGGTGCTGATTCTCAAGCGATCAGTGCTGACCGAGAAAGTCGCCCGCAAGGGTTTCCATCTCACTCGCGAATACAGCGTTGATCCACTCGAAATCCTGTTCGTGCGCGAGGTGATGCGGACGGACTTCATCAGCTTCCATGCCGGCGCCTTGCTGTCGGATGCGGCCCGACCGTTCATCAAGGGCAAGGCCGGCGGCGCGGCCATGCGCCAGCGACTGCCGCGTGACGATCGCGAAGTCCGGCCCCGGGCTGACCACGCCGAGCGCATGCGCGGCCGCGACCGCACCGAATACTGCGAGGCCGCTGGCCGCCATCAGACGGCGTAAGTCGCGTCGAGG
>DATCXY010000388.1:0-1665 GCA_036570585.1 Solimonas sp.
ACAGGGCCAGCCCGACGACGATCACCGGCTTGCGGCCGATGCGGTCCGACAGCATGCCAACCGGAATCTGCAGGCAGGCTTGCACCAGCCCGTAGAGTCCGATCGCCAGGCCGATCTGCAGCGGCGTGACGTGGCCAGGCAAATCCCGCGCGTACAGCTCGAATACCGGCAGGATCATGAACATGCCGAGCATGCGCAGTGCCTGCAGGAGTGAAAGCGCGGTGGTTGCGCGCCATTCAAGTGCGTTCATTGGTTCCAGACTGGTCTTGGCGAGGGTTGCTGCGCAGGCTGCTAAAGACCTGCCAACCGCGCTGTGGTTCCCCGCACGCTTCGCCTTTGAATGAGCGCGGGCCGGACCCATATATTATCCCGTTCCCCCTTTTCCGGTCCCAGCCCTCCCCTGATGGACACCATTCGCATCCGCGGCGCCCGCACGCACAATCTGAAGAATGTCTCGCTCGATCTGCCGCGCGACAAGCTGACCGTGATCACCGGCCTGTCCGGGTCCGGCAAGTCCTCGCTCGCGTTCGATACGCTGTACGCCGAGGGTCAGCGCCGCTACGTCGAGTCTCTGTCGGCGTACGCGCGCCAGTTCCTCGGCCAGATGGACAAGCCCGACGTCGACTCGATCGAAGGCCTGTCGCCGGCGATCTCGATCGAGCAGAAATCGACCTCGCACAATCCGCGTTCGACGGTCGGCACCGTCACCGAGATCTACGATTATCTGCGCTTGCTGTACGCGCGCGTCGGCACCGCGCGCTGCCCC
This sequence comes from Solimonas sp., assembly GCA_036570585.1. Lineage (GTDB taxonomy): Bacteria > Pseudomonadota > Gammaproteobacteria > Nevskiales > Nevskiaceae > Solimonas. The sequence continues at coordinate 767 of DATCXY010000388.1, forward strand.
GACCACGACGTCGCGCTGGAAGCGCAGTCGGTCTCGCAGATGGTCGATCACGTGCTCGCGCTGCCGGCCGAGTCGGCGTGGCTGCTGCTCGCGCCGGTCGTGCGCGGCCGCAAGGGCGAGCATCTGGAATGGTTCGAACAGGCGCGCGCGCAGGGCTTCGTGCGCATGCGCGTCGACGGCCGCGTCTATGAGCTGGAGGAAATCCCCAAGCTCAATCGCAAGCTCAAGCACGACATCGAAGTCGTCGTCGATCGCTTCAAGGTTCGCGATGATATCAAGCAGCGGCTCGCCGAATCGTTCGAGACCGCGTTGCGGCTGTCGGAAGGCATCGCCTACGTCGCGCCGCTGGCAACCAGCGCCGGCGCTGGAGGCGAGCAGATCACCTTCTCGTCGAAGATGTCATGTCCGCACTGCGGCTATTCGATCGAGGAACTCGAACCGCGGCTGTTCTCGTTCAACGCCCCGCATGGTGCCTGTCCGAAATGCGATGGCCTCGGCCAGATGCAGATCTTCGACGAGGAACGCGTGGTCGCACATCCGGAGCTGTCGCTGGCCGCCGGCGCGATCCGTTCGTGGGACAAGCGCAATCCGTACTACTGGCATTTCGTCACCTCGCTCGCCGAACACTACGGTTTCGATCCGGACAAGCCGTTCAACAAGCTGGCCGAAAAAGTGCGGCGCGTGCTGTTGCACGGCAGCGGCGACGAGCGCATCGAATTCCGCTACCCGGACGAGCGCGGCCGCGTGCAGAAGCGCTCACACAAGTTCGAGGGCATCGTGCCGAATCTCGAACGCCGCTATCGCGAAACCGAGTCCGACGCGGTGCGCGAAGAGCTCGCCAAATACTTGAGCAACAAGCCCTGCCCGGAATGTGACGGCCAGCGCCTCAACCGCGCGTC